>JBKJOZ010000192.1:0-3940 GCA_046595315.1 Limisphaerales bacterium | reverse complement strand
GTGCAAGCCGCGCCCGGCAAATGCCCGAAATGTGACATGCAATTGGTGGAAAAACATTAGCCCAAAAATTCGAAAGCGGAAACCCGTTGCCACTCGATGGCAACGGGTTTTTTGCATGAACAATCTCAGTATCCCGCCTGATGGACGTCGATCAAAAATGAAATAAAATAGGGGGCGTGAGAACCAAAATTTTAATTACCGGAATCAGTTCTGGAATTGGGTTGGGCCTGGCGAAAAAATATTTGGCGGATGGCGCCGTGGTTTATGGAATTAGCCGAAGGCGGTCTGAAGAATTAGCTGCTTATCCACATTTTTATTTTCAATCGGCGGATTTAAATTCTCCGGAAGAGATCAAAGCCGCCGTTGGACAATTTTCGTTGGAAGGCAGTGAGTTGGACGCGGTGATTTTAAACGCTGGAGTTCATGGAGCGGTGGGCGATTTAAAGGAAACCGAGCTGGCTCAATTGCTGTCTGTCATGAACGTCAACGTGTGGGCCAACAAAGTTTTGCTGGATGCGTTGTTCCACGTTTGCCTTCACGTCAAACAGGTTATCGCTTTGTCCTCCCAAGCCGCGCTCACCGCTTATCGTGGCGCCGGGGCTTATTGCGTTTCCAAAGCAGCGCTCAACATGCTGATGGCGCTTTATGCTGAGGAAAAAAAAGACACTCATTTTTCCGCCGTGGCGCCGCCGCTGGTGGACACGGCCATGCAGGATTATTTAACAGGTTTACCACCGGACGAACGGTTTGAATCGTTCGAACTTTTGAATTTCGCGAAGGAACTTGGGCAAATGTTGTCTCCGCAAGCGGCCGCCGAAATATTGGTCCCGACTTTTGAGGCGGCGCTCCAAAAACCAAGTGGCTCATTCGTCGAGGCATCTTCGGTTGAAACTAATTCTCGAATGACCCCGATCAGCGGTTAAGGCTCGAAGATTTTCACCCGGTAAAATTTCTGCAATCGATTGGTGGTCGATTCCTGAATCACATTCGTGCGATCGATGCTGGAAAAAAACGGCCGGTTGTCCACGACATCCAGCGGTGACCACAAGACCGGCGCAGCCAAATTGGTGACGGCTTGAACTTCAAATCCTCGATTGGCTTTTTGAAAAAACGAAAGCTCTGCCGTCGCCCCACTTTGATTGATTCCAATTTTCCAGCCATCCAATCCGTTGGTCGGATTTCGCCCGATTAAATATTCCAGATCATTGGGACTGCCATCGTTGTCCGGATCCGCGTGAGCCGCAGCGTTGGGCGAATTGGTAGATCCAAAAAATCGGATTTGCCACTCCGAAAAAGTTTGGTATCCCGCCAGATCGTTGGTGATCCATCCGCTGACCAGATTGATCGCTTCGCTGTTCAAGACGCTGGTCGCCAAAGGAGGCATGTGCAAAGGGCCGAAATTGGCAATGCGCGTGTAGAGCATGGATTGACTGAGGGAGCCCGGCTTGATGACACGGTTGTTGGCGTCGCCGGCGTTATTGAAAAGTGAGCCATTGACGATTTTTGCCTGAGACAACGGGTTGCTAATTCGCGCGTCCCACGAAGCCTGGGCCACGCCACCGGGTTGATGACACTGGACGCAGTTGGCGGCTAGATACGAGCGAACTCGATATTCGCGACTGAAAGCAGAATTGGTGGCTTGGGCCAAGACGCGCAAAAGATTAAGATTGGTGACCGGAGCATTAAAATAACCGGCGTCGTTGAGAGCATAAATCTGGTTGGCGACGATTCCGTAATTAAAGGTTCGATTTAATTGCGCCGTGCCGAAACCAAGCGCAAATCCGGCGACCGGCGTGTGGCAAGTGACACACTCATTGCGACCGGGGTAATGCCATGATTGCGTGCGAGTGGTCCCGCCATCGCGAATGACAAAATTCTCGTCCATGCCTCCCTCCGGAACGAGCACGGCATTGGTCGTTGAATTTCCCCAGCGGTAAGTTACCCCGTAAACTCCGGTTAAATTCCGCACCAAGAAACGGGTTTCAATGCGCCGACTGGATTGCGGAACGCCGTTGGTCAGTTCCAGATCAAAATGTTTTATCCAGACCGTCGTGGCTGGAAAATTCCAATTTGTCTCGCGGTTAAAAGTGAATTTCAAACTCGTATCCGGCAGAGAAAACCAGCGGGTTTTTTTTGCGTTGTCTGACCAGAACGGAACGTTGAGGTCATAAGGCACGACCCCCGGGCGCGGAGTCAACGTGGTCAGATCGGTAAACGCGCCTGTCTCCGCCAAGGTTCCCGGCAAATTCCCAATGGCGTTGGTCGTGTAATCCAACTTCCAAACCCGGCCTTCGTCGTGATCGGCCAATAAAATATCGCCGTTGCGCGGGTCGGCACGAAATCCCGCAATGCCGGTTTTACCCAGGATTCGATTGACGGGAGTGGCGTTGGTTCCGTCGTAACGCAGAGTGGAAATGTTGCCGCTGACATAATCCGCAAATATGTAGCTGCCGTAGAGCTCTGGCATTCTATCCCCGCGATAAACAATTCCTCCAATGACGGCGAAGCCCTGATTGGTGGCGTATCCGTGAGCATATTCAAGCAAGGGATTGACCAAAACTGCTGCGGCGGGCGGAGCGCCTTTTGGCCCGACCAGTGTGCCTTGGCGAAAAGCCCATCCATAATTTTTGCCTTTGCCCATGACATTAATTTCCTCGCGGTCGAATTGGCCGACATCGCCCCCATAAAGAAATGAGGTCGCCGGATCAAAAGACATGCGCCAGACATTGCGGAAACCGACCGCATAAAATTCTGTCCTCACGTTGGCAGGATTTACGGCGAGGCCGTTAAAACTGGTCGCGCCGACAAACGGGTTGTCAGAGGGGATGGCGTAGTTGGTGGTGCCGGCGGGATGAGGATTGGGATTCAAATTTCCCGGCCGCTTGTCCACGTCAATGCGCAGGATGGCGGAGAAAAAATCTTTATCGATGCGTTGCGCGTTATTGTAGTCGTCCCCCGTGAAATTGTCTCCTTCATCACCGACTGCGGCGTAGAGATAATTGTCAGAACCAAAATGCAAATCGTTGATGTTGTGGCCGGCGCCTTCGTCAAATTGAGTAATGAGCGGCAATTCGGAATTGGTCAGACCTTGATCGCGGTTGGTGGGGGAACGCTGAAATCGCGCAAGCCGGTTGTAGCCTTGGAAAGTGCCTGCGACGTTGGTTCGCAAAGTATAACTCACATAAAAAAAATGGTTGGTGGCGTAACCGGGATGGAACGCAATACTGGAAAGCCCCTCCGCGTAGCCAAAATCAAAATCTGAATAAACCCGGTTGGTAATATCTAAAAAAACGGTGCGAGTCGGGTTGGCTAGATTCGTAATGACAATGAGGCGACCCGTTCGCTCGACCACAAAAAGACGATTCGTTTCGCCCGGTTCCACGGCAAAGCCGACCGGCTTGTCGAAAATCAATCCGCCTAAAGCATCGGCGAGCCGGTAGGCCAAGGCAGAGGATTGAGGATTTTGCGGCAGCGCCAAAGTGGTATTGGCTTCGCGCACAAATTGGTAATTGGCCCGCAAATCAGACTCAGAGAGGAGCATTGCGGACAACATTCCCAAGGCGTAAATGGATCTCATAAACGGTAGGCGGCGGTTTTGCCGAATGACAAATTAATGTTCTGTGAACGTGGGACAATCAGGGTGAACCATTTGCCTCGGCTAAGGCGCTTGCCAAAGGAGAAATCATCCCGATTGCTAGCGCGTTAAATTTGACGATCTGCCAAGAAGTTAACGAATTCAAGAAGACGGCGGTGATTAAGAATCGGAACAGAAACATTTCTGGAAAATCCTAAAGCCACGGCTTTGAACCTCGGAGAAAGGAACTTCAAGATGGTGGAGGCGCCGGGAATTGAACCCGGGTCCTTAGTAAACAAACCAGCCGCGACTACATGCTTATCCAGAGTAATATTTTCTGCTATGTGATGGCGCTCTGACTCGAGT
>JBKJOZ010000127.1:0-11828 GCA_046595315.1 Limisphaerales bacterium | reverse complement strand
TTCCATTCGACCGACAAAGCTTCGCTTGGCGTTTGTCCCTGCGGTTGGCGATAGATCACGGCGAAATGAACGGTATCACCGGCGCGCACCTGGGTTTTATCGACAATCATCATTGTGATTTCCGTCATGCGTTTGCTGGAAACGGGTGCTGAATTGATGGAAAAATTGCTCATCAAACCGTCGCCGACCAAATTGGTTTTCACGTAGGACGCGGCGGGTTGATGGCCAAGCGGAAATTCCCATGTCATTTCGCGGACAATATTTTTGTAGGCATCGACGGATTCTCCCATTCGACCGAGAAAATTTTCGTTGAGATTATGGCAAAAGGCGTAGGCGGGTTCGTGCTTCATGATGTCCTGCCGGAATTCTCGACCCGCAGAATCTTTTGCCACCAACTCCGCATCAAGCGGAACGTAGGCGCGAAATAAACCCTGCGCATCGGTTTGAATCGTCCACTCCGTTTTTCCGTAGCGCACGCAGGAAACCGATGCGCTCCGACCATCGCCATTGCCGACATCATAAACCCGACCGTTGATTAGCGATTTAAAAACTTCCGGCTGCCGGGGCTGCGGCGCGTTGTCGAAATAGATTGGACTCGAGTAGGCAGCCATCCATTGATTTTCGTTCCCGAGAACTCGAACCATATAATAAGTGTTCGGCGCCGATTCGTTGAAAGTGTAGGTCAGGTCGGCATTCGTAGAATTCGGATTCCATGATTTGACAACCTCGCCGTTTCGGAACAAATCAATCTGACTGATTTTGCAGGTTTCCCTTCCATTAAATGTTGTCGTTCCCAGCGTCCACGGGTTGAACGCCAGACTCGCTTGAATTCGCGCTGTGCGAGCCGAACCGTTTGGCGAGAGCGTGTCGCCCGATTCCGCGCCGTCGATGGAGAAAAACACGAGCGGTCCGGTCGTACTCATGACCCGCCCTTGCTTCATGCCGTTGGCGATGGAATTTCGCGTCAGTGGACCACCACCCACTTGATAATAAGTCATCCAACAACCAGGGGATTTTATGCCGTTGTTAAGGCGGTCCATGGTCACGTCGGAATCGGCGAGAAACGGAATTCGATAACCGAGCGAGAGCAATTTGAAATACGGCTCCAACATCGAAGCAGAATAGCCGGAATCGGAAAGCCCGCTCCAGCCGTCGAGATAGCCTAACAAAGCGTCGAGCGGATACGATTTCAAATGGTTGTTGTCCGGATATAATCCCCACTCGCGCCGACCGGTATTGGGATCGTCAAAAAAGCGTCCGGGAAAAAGGCGTTGCGGATGGACCGGGTAAGAAACTCCACCTTGGTCATGCACCGTTTTGATTCCCAAATGATACGGCAACGCGCTCCGAATCGCCCACGGGTCATCGACAATGGCAATGTGATGGCCCCACGCATTTTTCGGTTCTTCAACGCCGAGCCAGAGTTTGCATTCTGAAGTATCAAAACGTTTAAAGGCATCGATCATCTGCTGTTTCGTCAACGTCGTGGCGCCGAAATGTTCTTCAGCGAGCGAGGCAAAATTCATCCCGCCCGCCGCCAGCAGGACGAACGCCTCATCCGGCGAACGGCTCACTTGATTTTCGCCGTGATTGTAATGCACATGCCCATCGCCGCCGCGCCACCCTTTGCGATACAAATCAAACACCGGCTGCAACGTCACGTTGACCGTATAAGTCTGTCCGGGCACATCGAAATTCCGGACAATCGTTTGCGGAAAATAATCCGGACCTTTGCCGATGATGATTTCCGTTTGGCCGGTTGGCACTTCCACAATCGTATTCGGCCCCACCGCTTTTCCGCGCATGGTCACCGGATACGAAAAGTTATCCCATTCGCCTGAAACGTAGGAACCGTCTGACTTGCGGATGATGGCGCGAACCGCAACTGCGCCGGAAACTCCTGGCTGGGTCGCGTTGATTTTCAAATTGACGTTGGCGGCTTGGGATTGAGGGAGAAATGCGAGCGCCACCAACAGGGCCCCGAAATAAATTTTCGCCGATTTTACCGCCGTGGTTCCAAACCTGGATTTGTTTTCAACCCGAAAGAAATTCCGTTTCTCCATCAGGCAATTATGAAAATCAACTTGTGTCCGGCAATCAGGCGCAAGCTGTTTTGCCGATGAGGGAGTTATCGCGAACGAGCGAAAGGCCCGTGAGATTAACGATCAGGAAAGGTTCAGACTTAGGATAAAAAGTCGGGGAAAATCTTAGCTGTGAATTCCGTTAGATTTTTTGGTCAGGCACGCAAACCAGTTGATAGAAACGAATTTTTGAAAACTTTTCGTTTGTGAAACTTCCATGCCGCATTGAGCGGCATCCTTTTGCAATTGCCAATGGGTGAAGACGCCGGGGTGCTTTTTCCGCTTCGCAAATTGGTTTTTAATTTGGATGCGAAGGAAGGTGAAGCTGACCGGATTATAAAAAGAAATTAGAACTTTATCCCGCGACACCCGGGCTGCTTCGGCGAGGATTTTAAGGCGGACGGCCGGGTCAGCGATGTGTTTGAGAAATCGCCAAACCACCACGCAGTCGAAAGAATTATCAGGAAACGGCAACTTTTCGGCATCCGCTTCGACGAACTGAATCGTGCTGGGATCCGCCACTGTTTTCTTGGCTTCCTCCATCATCGCAACGGAAATATCAGCTCCGGTGTAATGAAAGCCCTGCCCCGTGATCAGCGAAGTGAACCGACCCGTCCCGCACGGGCAATCAAGCACGCTGGCACCTCTTTTTAACTGATTGAGCCAACCGGTGAGAATGCGATCTTCGATCGGAGCGCGTTTGTAACGCGAGGGATCGCGGGATTCCTTGTAGGCCGCCGCCTTCTTTGCAGATTGCCAATTGTGCTTCGCACGGTAATCGCTGGTCATGGCGAAACGTAACCACGCCTCCGCAGGTTACGAGAAAATTACAAAAAAATAATATGCTTTTGCCCTCCTATGATGATGGCGAAGGAGCCGCGGAAAACCGAGGTGATCGATCATGTAATGCTTTTCAATACTCGTTTTGAAATCCGGAAGTGTTAGGAAAAATCTCATGAGGCGTTGAGCAATGTTAGGAAGACAACTTTAAACAAATCTGCTCATTTTCACTGAACGCCAGGGAAGTTAAAAAGTAACCGTGAAATTTTAAGGAGGATTTTATTTGCGCGATGCACCCTAAACGAGTTTCTCGGTAAAACGATGATACGGCGGCGGCCGTTTCGAACATTTGGAACACTCTAAATTTTCAAACGGTACGCCGCTGTTCGTCCTTAAACCTTGAATTCACAATCCATTTGCCTTACGTGTCTGCCCGAGCATGGGCATCAATACTTTGGTTATCGTTCCGACCTACAACGAACGCGACAATCTTCCGCCAATGGCAGAACGTTTGTTGCAGCTCGCCGTGCCCGTTGATTTGTTGGTGGTGGATGACAATTCCCCCGACGGCACTGGCAAAATCGCTGATGAATTGGCGGCGAAACATCCGAACATCCACGTCCTGCATCGCGCAGAAAAAAATGGTTTAGGCAGAGCGTATTGCGCCGGGTTCGCTTGGGCGTTGGAACGCAAATACGAATTCATCATGGAAATGGATGGCGATTTTTCGCACAACCCGGATGACATTCCCAAATTCATCGAAGCAGCCAAAGAAGCCGATCTCGTCCTGGGCTCGCGCTATTGCAACGGAATTCGTGTCATCAATTGGCCGCTGAAACGGTTGCTCTTGAGCACGAGCGCGGCGCGTTATGTTCGCATCATCACCGGAATGCCGTTCAGCGATCCGACCGGTGGCTTCAAATGTTTTCGGCGAAAAGCGTTGGAAGCGATCAATCTCCAGGAAGTGCGCTCAAACGGTTACAGTTTTCAAATCGAAATGACGCATCGCATCTGGCGCCAAGGGATGAAGGTGGTCGAAGTCCCAATTATTTTCACAGACCGTTTTCAAGGCAGCTCCAAGATGTCAGGAAAAATTGTGCGCGAGGCGCTGACGATGGTTTGGCGGTTGTGGTTTCAAAATGGATTACGCCGGTCGCCCCGCGTTCATTAAAAGCAGTGCGCGCGTTGTGAATCGTAAAATAAAAGATTACATTACTGGAACGAACTGGTTGACGAAACAGGAGCGGAGGGTTTTTCAAGTAGTGATCGCGTTGCTTCTGGTCGGTTGGGCGGTGAGAACTTATCGTATATCTCACCCACCGGTTCCGTTGATCGCACCAGCTGAACAAGCGAAAAAATAAACTCATGCAACCTGTCAACTTTGAAGAAATTTTGGAAAAGATCGTGGCGAACGACCCGCGATATCAAAGCGAGGGATATGTTTTTCTGCGTGAAGCGCTCGATCATACGCAGAAAATGATCGGCAAATCGAAGAAGGATGAAATCCGTCACGTGACGGGACAGGAGCTTCTCGCGGGAATCCGAGAATACGCTCTCAACGAATACGGCCCCATGACGTCAACGGTTCTGGGTGAATGGGGAATCCATTCGTGCGAAGATTTCGGCGAAATGGTTTTTAACATGGTCGCGAACAACCTTCTCGCGAAAACCGAAAAGGACAGCCGCCAGGATTTTAAGGATGGATATGATTTTGTGGACGCTTTTCGGCGTCCCTTTCTACCTTCGCCAAAAAAATCTGCTTCTGAACCAACCTCTGCGGAACGGTAATTTCAATTCCAGTTCGATTTTCCGCACTTCACCATGACCACTGAGATTCCAAGCATTCCTCCGGGGGTTCGCGTCACGACATTAGCTAATGGATTGACCCTGATCGTCCGTGAAGACCACAGCGCGCCCGTTGTTTCCGCGCAAGCCTGGTGCAGGACCGGCAGCATCGACGAAGGCAAATGGCTCGGCGCAGGTTTATCTCACGTGTTGGAACACATGTTGTTCAAAGGCACCACCACGCGAGGCGCAGGACGCATCGATCAGGAGATTCAAGATGTCGGCGGATACATGAACGCCTACACCTCCTTTGATCGCACCGTCTATTGGATTAATGCGCCGAACACCGGAGCGCGCGTGGTGATCGATGTCCTCTGCGACATCATGCAAAACGCGACGTTGCCCGCCGACGAACTCGCCAAAGAACTTGACGTTATTCGCCGCGAAATGGACATGAACCAGGACGACCCCAATCGTCGCGCCAGCCGACGTTTGTTTGAAACTGCCTTCACGCGCAGCCCCTATCGATTCACCATCATCGGTTATCCCGAAATTTTTAACGAGCTTCAGCCGCAAGACATTGTTGGCTACTACCGCGAACGTTACACGCCCAGCAACATGTTCTTCGTCGTCGTGGGCGACATAAAACAAGATGAAGTCATCGCGCAAATTTCCGAGGCGTTTTCCAAATCAAAATTAAAGACACTTTTGCCGACCGTCTTGCCACCTGAGCCCAAGCAAACTGCGCCGCGCGAACTCGTCGAAGAAGCGACCGTTGAACTCGGCCATCTTCATTTCAGTTGGCACATTCCCGACGTTCGTCATCACGACCTTCCCGCATTGGAAATCCTGGCGACGCTTCTGGGCAATGGCCGCAGCGCGCGCCTATTCCGCGAAGTTCGCGAGAAAAAAGCGCTCGTCAATTCGATTGACGCCTGGACTTACAATCCCGGCGAAATGGGTTTGTTCGGCATGAGCGCCATCGTCAACGCCGACAAATTTTCCGCAGCAAAAGAGGCGATGCTCGAAGAAGTTGAGCGGCTCAAAACAGAGTTAGTTCCTGCCGAAGAACTTTCCAAAGTCATTAAGCAATTTGTCGCGGGCACTTTGGCAACGCGCAAAACCATGCAAGGCCAGGCGCAGGATTTGGGCGGCAACTGGATGGCGGCAAACGATTTGAGTTTTTCCGAACGGTCGCTGGCCATCGCCAAAAAAGTTACGCCTGCCGATCTGCAACGAATCGCCCGCGAATATTTCACGGCCGAAAATCGAAACCTTTACGCGCTGCTCCCGACTGGTTCCGCGTCGAAAGAAGTTCAACTTTCCGAACGCGTTTCAGAAAATTCGATTCGCAAATTTGATTTGCCGAATGGATTGCGCCTGCTTGTCAAAGAAGATCATCGTCTGCCGTTTGTGGAATTTCGCGCTGCACTCAAAGGCGGCGTGCTCGTGGAAAATCCAAAAAATAACGGGTTGACCCAGCTCACGACAAAAATGCTTTTGCAAGGAACAGCCAAACACTCCGCCGAACAAATCGCGCTGGAAATCGAATCCGTCGGCGGCAGCATCGACACCTTCGGCGGCAACAACAGTTTTGGAGTCAGCGCCGAAGTCATGGAAAGCGATTTTGCCATCGGCCTCAATTTACTCGCGGATGTTTTGTTGAATCCCGTTTTTCCCGAAGAGGCATTCCGGCGCGAGCAGGAAATTCAACTGGCCGGAATAAAGGCGCAGAACGATCACATGTTGCAAAGCGGCGGCCGCATGATGCGACGCGCTCTTTTCGGCGAATCCACTTATGGATTGGATGGAATCGGCAGCGAGCCGAGCGTCCAATCGATCAAAGTTTCCGATCTGCAAAAATTTCATCGCGAGTTCGCCGTCCCTAATAATTGCGTGCTCTCCATCTTTGGCGACGTCAATGCCGATGAAGTCAAAGCTGCCGTCGAAAAAACATTTACCAATTGGAAACCTCAAGTTCACTCCGCTGAAAATTTTTCCAAATCCGTTCCGCTAAATCGCCTCCACCGCGTCGAAGATACGCGCGATAAAAAGCAAGCCGTCCTGTTGATTGGTTTTCCTGGCGTGACAATTTTTGATCAGGATCGTTATGCCCTGGAACTGATGCAAGAGTCTTGCAGCGATCTCGGCTCGCGATTATTTGTTCGAGTGCGCGAAAATCTCGGGTTGGCTTACTTCGTCGGCGCACAACATTTCCTCGGCTTGGCTCCGGGCTATTTTGCATTTTACGTTGGAACAATGCCGGAGAAATTGTCGCTGGTTGAAACAGAATTATTGAAGGAAGCCGAGTTGTTGCGCACCGAAGGTTTGACTGAGGAAGAATTGAAACGCGCCAAAGCAAAAATTATTGGCCAGAAAAAAATCGGGCGTCAGGATCTTGGCAGTTACGCCATGAGCGCCGCGCTGGATGAGCTTTACGGACTGGGTTTTAATTACAGCGACGGTGACGACGCCAAATACGAAGCGGTGACGGTGGAACAAATCAAAGCTGCCGCAAAAAAATATTTGAAGGATGACGCCTTCGTCATCGCCATCGTTAAACCTGAGACGTTTTAGCCTCTTTTTTCACAGGCCAGCCGAGGACATCCGTTTCTTTTTCCTCGTGAATTTTGTTGTTCCAAGTGTAATGACAATTTTCGCAGTAAAACTGTTTTTCCATCACATGCGTGGTAGTGCAGAAAATTTCCACCAGCGTCGGGCCGATGAATTTGCGGGTCGCCTGTGGGTAATCAATGCGGGGTGAATGACACTCCGGGCAACGAACCGCAAAGTGCAAGGTGTCTTCTTTGACATCCAGTGCGTCCAATGCTTTTTTGGCTCGATCAAAATTTTTTTCATCAACCCGCACTTTTTTTCCGGCCAACGGCTCAGATAAAAACCAGAAGCGCTGCAATTTTGATTCGTCGTAGATGTCGGCGTGAATTCCGGCCTCTTCCAACCGATTTTTTACGACCTCCGCTTGGTCCACATCATTAAAGCTCGCGAGATTGATCATGCTCATAAAAAAAGTTACTTCGCTTTGGGCAAAACTCAACTGGGGCGAAAGATGAGAAATGGGCGGGATTCTGATTCAGAATTTTTTCCGTCAGCCATGACTGAGGTGAGTTCTTCGTTGGACGAAACCCACCGAACTTGGCTCTCGAAAAATCTCTGGAGAACGTTATTATTTCATTACGTGCAAAAAATTAAAAATCCCCAGAACCTTTTTCACTTATTCCGTTTGCGGTGGCTTCTTTTTCTGATCGTCCTGGTTCCGGGAATTTCCCGCGCTGGAACGGCCATCTCCCCTGCTCTGCGCGAGCCGTCGGGAAATCTTTCGGGCCGCGTTATTTTCACCAGTGGCGGGCATGGCTGGGTCAAAGGTTCAAACTGGTTTCTGCAACGAGGGGTGTTGAATGAAATGGTCGAAGATTATGGAAATCTCGATCAAATGAATTTCTTCGCTTATTACTGTTTTAATGCGGGCGCGACGGTTATTCCGCTTCGACCCGTCGGCTTTCAAACCAACGAAGTGGTTATCGACAACATCAGTGCAAGCGTCATTTTTTCCGGGGCGTGGACGAATGTAACCAACGAGTCTGTTTATTTTGGAGTGGTCGGAAGTGGATTTCACCAGAGCCCATCGTCCCTGACAGAAAACGGGCTTGCCACTTTTACACCCAACCTTCCCGCGACAGATTTTTATCCGGTTTACACTTGGGTTCCGCACGGCGCGAATCGGACGAACCAACTTTACCGCATTCGTCATACGGGCGGTGAATCAACCGTGCGCATTCCTCATCACTTAGTCGGCAACGGCTGGGTTTATTTGGGCACCTATTATTTTGATTCTGGATCCAACTTCAACAACGGCTCGGTCGTCGTGAGCAATTTTCAACCCGGTGCGGACACCAACAGCGTCGTCATTGCTGATGCGATCCGTTTTGGAAATGGCATGGCGAATTCCGGCTCAACTTATCCGCGCGAAGAGGAAGGAGCGCGTTGGTGGATCCAAAATTCGCTCGGCCAAGGGCAGTCTTCATCTATTTACCTGTCTCCGGGCGAAACGGCGGATTACGAGGATCGCATGGCGCGTCCAAAAATGGTGGCGGAGATGAACCGTCCACAGAACGGCAGAACAAACGCGCTTTACATCAGCTTCCATTCAAATGCGTTCGACAGCACTGCGCGTGGAACTGTGGGACTTTATAACAGCACCAACGCGACGCCGCGCCAGATCCAGCTCGCGGGCATCATGGCAAAAGAACTCAATGACGATCTGCCGCTGATGAATTCTCAATTGGAGCATCCCTGGAGCGTTCGCGCTTCGACGACTCTCGGCGGCAATTATTTTGAAATCGAAAAAGGCCGTCTCAATGGAGAAATGGATGCGACCATTCTTGAAGTTGCATTTCACGACAACGCGATGGATGCAGCCTTGCTGCGCGATCCAAAATTTCGAAATTGGGTGGGGCGTTCGGCGTATCAAGCCGTGGTTCGATACATGACCAATTATGATTCTGCCACCGCTGGCTTTTTGCCAGAACCACCGTCGAACATCCGCGCGATCGGCGCGACAAATGGCGTCAAAATTTCGTGGTCGCTGCCCATCGCCAGTGGCGGCAGCGGTGCCCCAACTGGTTTTGTAATTTATCGATCAACGAATGGTTATGGCTTTGGCAGTCCCAGCGTCGTCATCGGCGGGACGGTGACAAGTACAACTCTGGTAGATTTAAATTCGGACACAGATTATTACTTCCGTATCGCGGCATTCAACGCGGCGGGTGAATCGTTTCCGTCGGAGACCGCAGGCTGTCGCTGGGGCTCCACCACCACCCAAGTTTTGTTCGTCAATGGATTCAACCGTTTTGATCGCACGACGAATTTGCGCGAGACGACGGCGGTGCAGAATTATCAACCACCGGGAAAAACGGGCATGGCGGAACGGGTGATGGCGCGCGCAAATAATTCCTTTGATTACGTGGTGCAACACGGAAAAGCGATCAACGCTTACGGACTATCATTTGATTCCTGCTCCAAAGCCGCCGTGACCAACAATCTTGTCGCACTGACTAATTATTCCATCGTGATTTGGGAAACCGGACAAGATTTGACTGAAAATTTCAACAGCGCGGCGCAAACCAAGATCAGCGCGTTTCTCGCCGCCAATGGAAATTTATTTTTATCTGGCGCGGGCATTGCGTATTCACTCGATCGCGCTTCCGGGCCGTCCGCGGCGGACCGCGCTTTTTTCAACAACCAACTTCATGCTGATCTTGCTTCGGATGCGAATACGAATTCGGCAATCTACACTTTCGCTCCGGCAGCCAACTCTATTTTTCAAGGCAACACAAACGGCACTTTTGACGATGGTAGCCAAGGAATTTATTGGGTTAAAACACCCGAAGTTTTGACGCCCGTCGGCACTGCCACAATCGCGATTAGTTACTCAAGTGTTTCGAATGGCGCGGCGGCCATTCAATACGACGGCTCCTCCGGTGGCGGCAAAGTTGTTTATTTCGGGTTTCCTTTTGAAACCATCACGACCGCAGCCGTTCGCGAGGCTTATCTGGCTGATGCGCTCAATTTTTTAGGGGGGCCACGGCTTTTGACGCAGCCGCAAGATTCTACAATTGGAAAAAATAGCAACGCGACTTTTACCGTTTCGGCTTCCGGAATTGCACCGTTAAATTTCCAGTGGCGTTTGAATGGGACAAATATTGCCATCGCCACTGACAGCGCGCTAACGCTCACCAATATTCAACCGGCTGACGCAGGGGTTTATTCAGTCGTCGTTTCAAATCGGGCGGGCGTGGTCACCAGCAGCAACGCCACGCTCGCGGTCATTTTTCCGCAACCGCAATTTAGCTCCGTAACTTTATTCGGTGATACCGTGCGATTCACTTTGGCGGGGGAATCAGGAAGTAGTTACGTCATCCAGACTTCGACGAATCTGATGGAATGGCTTGACCTAACCAACGCCGTTATCAACGGCCATAATTTCGAATTCAGCAATCCGGTCACCAACACGCATCGTTTCTACCGCGCTGTTTATAGATCCAATTAGCCGTTTTTTTCAGCATCGAATTTGCAGACGGCAAACGAAGTTCAGCGCAAAAAAATTCTCACGAAGTTTGCAAAAGAGCGTTTTCAGATTCCACGTTTTGCTTCGTCCACGTCGGTCCTTGGCAGTGGGGACCGAATTCGCTCCACATCAATTTATCCAGACAGAGTCGCCGTGCTTTCATGTTCAGATCCCACGCGTGATAGGCGAGGTATTCGGTTTTGTTGTCGGGACCGACTACGATGGAATGGTGGCCTGGGCCAATGACGTGACCCGGAACACTGCGCAAAACACGCGCGCCTTCCGCGTTACCTTGATCGCTGTAGGGACCGGTGACGTGCTCGGCAATGCCGTAATCGACGCCGTAAGTCTCGTTCTCGTAGCAACCGCCGCTGTAAAAACAGTAGTAAAGTCCGTTGTGTTTCCGGACGAATGGCCCTTCGAGCGTGTGCCAGTCGAAAACTTGCCCATACATTTCGCGTTGCGCCTTGAAAAGTTGCCAATCGTTGCGGGCGCGCAAAACGACTTTTTCTTCTCCAGCTAACTGTACCATATCGATGAGTCGATCCACCACGACCGCAGTGCCGGCACGGACTTCGTTTCCAAAATCGAGAAAATCGCGGGCGTAAAAAAGATACCATTGACCATCGTCGTCTTGGAATGGATGGGCGTCGATGGCGAACGGGCAATCGTCGGTTGCGCCGATCAATAGACCGAGATCGTCATACGGACCTTCAGGTTTTGCGCTTCGAGCCACGCGAATTTGGTGCAGAAGTCCAATGGTCGCGGTGGAGTAATACATGTAAAACCAGCCATCGTGAAACGCGACCTCGGGAGCCCAAAACGCTTTGTCGCGAAACCGTTCCGGCACACGCAACGCGCCACCGAGCGATTTCCAATTTATGAAGTCGTCTGAAGTCAAAACGGGAATCGCGCGGTCTTCACCATTGATTTTGGAACTGGTGAGATCGGATTCTTGAATATCTTTGATGGTTCCGAGAGGGCCGGTGCCGACGGCATAATATTTTCCTTCGTGTTTCCAAACAAAGGGGTCGGCGAAATATTTTTGATAAACGGGATTTTGATAAACGCGCATCAGATTTTCTCCTTGGAAAGAA
>JBKJOZ010000089.1:0-19905 GCA_046595315.1 Limisphaerales bacterium | reverse complement strand
GATCACCCGCTCACCATTCAAGCCGACGAGCGCAAAGCCAGTCTCGAAACTGCGCCCGCCACCATGAGCGTTACTTACGAATACGGCGCGCGCGGCGACTTGCCGCCCGTGAAACTCCAGTGGTATCAAGGCGACGTCCGCCCACAGATTTGGAACGACAAAAAAATTCCTCAATGGGACAGCGGCCATTTGTTCATTGGCGACAAAGGAATGTTGCTTTGCGATTACGGCCGACACGTTTTGTTGCCGGAAAATGATTTCAAAGATTTCAAGCCGCCGACGCCGTTCATTGCTGATTCCATCGGCCACCATGCCGAATGGATTCACGCCTGCAAAACCGGCGCGCCGACCACTTGCAACTTTCCCTATTCCGGCGCGCTCACCGAAGCGAATCACCTTGGCAACGTGGCGCATCGTGTTGGACATAAGATCGAATGGGACGCGAAGAAATTAAAAGTGACCAACGCGCCCGAAGCCGCGCACCTCATTCGCCGCGAATATCGCAAAGGTTGGAAGTTGGCCTAAATTTCGCGAGGGTTTTCCCCGTGGAAGCCGAAGTGCTGTTTAATCAATCCCAGAATTCCGCCAACTCACGCTCACGCTGGAACGCCTTTCCAATCATTAGCACGGCGAAGATTTCGGCAACCGGTCTTTTATTATAGAGGCGGTTGATTTGGGTTGGACAAGGCCCCTTTACCTAGTCAAGTTGGGCGGGTTAATCATCGGGGAATCTGAAAAATTATGAAATCAATAATTCACAACTCCATCAAACTCATGGCGCTCGCGTTTACGCTGGCAAGCTCACTTTCAGCAAATGCTACGCTCCTCGCCAAATGGTCGTTCGACGAATCAAGCGGTTCCGTGGCGAACGATAGTGTCGGATCTTTCCCCGGAACTTTGTCGGCGAATGGTGCGACCTTTGTTTCTGGCGGAATTTCCGGCGGCGCGATTAGCTTGAACAGAGCGGCGAACGGATTCGTGAACATGAGCAACGTGTTCGGTCTGACCAATAGCGATTATACGCTGGTTGCCTGGCTAAAAACTGAAGATCGGACGCCAGATTCAATTGTTCTGGCCAAACACGCCGCCTATTCCCGCAATGGTTATTTCATTCATCTAAATCAATCGACCGGACTCGCGATGCAGTCCAGCAACAAAGTCTTTTTCTTCCAAGGCGGCTCCGGCGTCGGCCAACTGCAAAGATCCGAAACACCCGTTTCCAGCAACAACGTCACGGACGGGAACTGGCACCAAATCGTTACGGTTTACCGCGTCGGCGGAGTAAAAACCATTTATGTAGATGGCGCTCCAGCGGAAGATACCAAGCCAAGCCAAACTCCCGTGGGAAACACCGCCTCGTTTTTAATTGGTGGCGTGAGTCTAAGCGGTATCCCAACCGGCAGACTCACTGGTTTCGTGGATGAAGTTCAGGTTTACAATCACGCCCTTTCCGACGCTGACATTGATTTTCTTTTCCAAAACCCTGCGCAAACCGTGCTCGATTGCACAGAACAGGTCGCGCTGCTCACCTCGCAATTGACCACCGCCAACGCGTCGAATGCAGTCTTACAAGCGCAAATCATCGGGCTGAACCTGACCAACGCAAACTTGCGCGCGCAAATTTCCCTGCTGCAAAGCACCAACGGCCTCCTGCAATTACAACTCACTTCCGCCAACAACACCATCAGCTCGCTCCAGGCGCAACTCACCACTGCCAGCACCACGATCTCGGGTTTACAAGCCTCGCTCGCTGCTGCCCAAGCCGCCAATGCGACTTTGCAAGCGCAGTTAAACGCCGCCACTCTAGAAAATGGAGAACTGCAAAGACAATTGCATGACGTTGCTGAATCGCTCCGGTCTTTGGAGGATTTTCTGGCGGATGAATTCTCTGATCCAGCGTTCTTCATTCCCGGCTCTTCAACCGAGTTGCAGGTATCTAATTTAGTTTCTGCAATTCAGGCACTCAACCCGGGGCAACAGCGTGCGTTGATGAATAATTTGAGCGGCGCAAAAGTTAAATCTAAACGTTAAGGTCGGTGTCGTAATTCACACCCTCATCACAAAATGTGGTGAGGGTGTTTTATTTTCTGATTTTAAGGTGGCGCGGAACCGCAAAAGGTCACAGACATGAAGAATGCGCCGCGCCCACGGCACCTCAATTCCATGAACGCAGAAACCATTCAATATCTGGCCAAGGCGGACAAAATTTTGGGGCGCCTCATCCGCAAAGTGGGTCCCTGCACGTTGCAGCCGGAGAAGAATTGCAGCCCGTTTCAATCGCTGGTTCGTTCCGTCGCGTATCAACAACTCACCGGCAAAGCGGCGGCGACGATTCTGGGGCGCGTCAAAGATCTTTTTCCGACGCAGAAATTTCCCGAGCCGGAAGATCTGGTAAAAATTCCCGAAGACCAATTGCGCGCCGCGGGTTTGTCGCGCGCGAAGATTGCGGCGGTGAAAGATATTGCCGCGAAAACGTTGTCGGGCGTGGTGCCGGACGCGCGCGCGATTCGCAAATTGTCCAATGAAGAAATTCTGGAACGGCTCACCACGATTCGCGGCGTCGGGCCGTGGACGGTGGAAATGCTGTTAATGTTTCGCCTTGGTCGCGAAGACGTTTTGCCGATCACGGATTACGGGGTGCGCAAAGGTTTTGCGCTCACTTACAAACTCAACGAGTTGCCCACGCCCAAAGAATTGTTGGCGCATGGGGAAAAATGGAGGCCATATCGCACGACGGCGGCATGGTATATGTGGCGCGCGTTGGAGCTCTAATTCATAACTAATTCAACCATGTCCAAGTCTATTTTTTTTATCACGGGAACCGACACGGGCGTCGGCAAAACGGTTTTGTCCGCCCTATTGACGCAACGACTCCGCGAAAAAGGCGTGAGCGCAGCGGGGTTGAAACCGCTCTGTTCAGGCGACCGTGATGATGCGCGCCGGTTGCGCCGCGCGGCCAGCAACGCATTGACACTCGACGAAATTAATCCGTGGCACTTCCGCGCGGCGCTGGCGCCATTGCTGGCGGCGCGCGCCGAGGGAAAGCGCGTCCAACTTCGCCAAGTCACCCAACATATTCAAAGCCTGCAAAAACGTTTTGAACTGTTGGTGGTGGAAGGCGCCGGCGGCCTGCTCAGCCCGCTCGGAGAAAATTTTAACTCGCGCGATTGCCTGCTGGAGTGGGACGCACATCCCATCGTGGTTTGCCCCAACCGTTTGGGTGCGATCAATCAAGTTCTGCTCGTGCTGGGCGCGTTGCCCGAAAAATTCGCCCGAAAATCTCAAATTATTTTGATGTCTCCGCCGCGTTCCAACTCGATCGCACGTCAAAATTTTGCAGCGTTGGCCGAATTTGTGAACCCCTCGCAATTGCATCGTTTTCCCTGGGTTCCAGATTTTCCAGATTCTAAATCGGCGAAGGTTGACCAGGCATTGGACGCATTGATTTCCGCGTTACTTTTTCAAAAATAAATTTTGTCGGACCGCGCACCGAACCAAATCTCCTTTTCGCCAATTGACCCC
Organism: Limisphaerales bacterium; assembly: GCA_046595315.1. GTDB lineage: Bacteria > Verrucomicrobiota > Verrucomicrobiia > Limisphaerales > CANJXF01 > CANJXF01. The sequence continues at coordinate 16,383 of JBKJOZ010000089.1, read as the reverse complement.
TCTGCTAATTCAATCGCATGAAGTTTCCGCCGCGCCTCCACCTCGCCCATTTGCCGACGCCCATTCAAAAACTCGCCCGTGTCTCCGCTGAAATTGGCAAAGAAATTTATATTTGGCGCGACGACTTGACCGGGTTCACGGAATCGGGAAATAAAATTCGCAAACTCGAATTTCTCCTCGCCGACGCGTTGGAAAAAAAAGCGACGCGCATCATCACTTCAGGCGGTTATCAATCCAATCACACTCGCGCCACGACCTTTGCGTGTCGCCGACTCGGTTTGGAAGTTTCCCTCGTGGTGCGCGAACCAAAAACCGGACGCAATCCCCAAGAAATTCCGACGGCGAATATTCTGCTCAACCAAATCGCCGGAGCCGATTTGCATTTTATTCCATTCAGCGATTACCAGGCGGCTGGCTCTACTTACCTGCCGTTCCTCGAAAAAGTCGCCGCCGCCTCGCGTCAACGCGGCGAAAATCCTTACATCATTTTGGAAGGCGGCAGTGTTCCCATCGGCTGCTTTGGTTACATCGCGGCCGTCGAAGAAATGCTCGCGACCTGGAAAACTTCCGGTGCGGGAACAAAATTTCCTGACGCATTTTTCTTTGCGGACGGCTCCGGCGGCACGCACGCCGGCCTGCATCTCGGCTATGAACACCACGCGCTTCCAACAAACAAACTCTGGGCCATCAACATCTGCGATTCAGCCGAATATTTTCAAAAGCGCGTCGGCAAATTGATTGAAGAAACCGCCACGCAATTCAATTTGAAATTCAACGAGCGCGAATTGCAGGTGCTCGACGGACATTTTGGCGAGGGCTATGGAATGGCGACCGACGACGATTTGAAATTTTACATTGAGCTGGCTCGCAAAGAAGGCGTGTTGCTCGATCCAAGTTACACCGGCAAAGCGTTTCAAGGAATGTTGGCGGAAATCAAAAAGAGCCCGGATCGATTTGGTGAAAAAATCCTCTTCCTCCACTCCGGCGGAACTTTCGGCACGTTCGCCCATCAGGAACGCTACGCCCAACTGTTGACTTCAAAATGAAATTGTTATCCGCACTTTTTGCCTCCTGCCTTTTGCTCGCAACGGAATCACTTGCGGAAAGTTCGCGCAAAACCACGCTCACTTTCTGTTGTTCACCAAAGAACGATTTGTTCAATGCGCTTCTTTCTGAAAAACATCCTCGCTTCGACACGGCGCTCGCCGCCATTGCGCACGCGAAAACAAATTCCGCCGTGTTGATTCTCGCGGATGGTTATCCGGATAAACTCACGGAACTTTCCGAACAGGAATTCTCGCTCGCACAACAAAAGGGCTTGCGACTCTTCGTGGAATTTCCAAAAGCGTTGCCTGGAATTCAAATCGGCGCGGTCAAAAGCACGGAATGGGAACGCGGCGTGGTCGCCTCCACTAATTTTGGAAACACGTTGCCCGCCCTGCGCATTCTGGCGATTCACGATTGCCATTTTTTACCGGTGGCCGCGACAAATTCGTGGATTGTGATCGCGCGCGTGGCCGGTTTTGACTCGGCGGTTTACGGTTTGCCCGCAAACGCCGCGTCTGTTCTTTTTGAAATTCCAGAAAAGAAAATGCTCGTTGCGACGACAAAATTAAGCGGCTTTATCACCGGACGTTTTGCGCCCGCCAAAGATTGGGAAATCATTTGGCAAAAAATTCTCACAAAACTTGATCCCGAAAATGCACCACACAAAATTGCGTGCACTGCCGCAGTGCGTCCTGCCTTTGGCGCGAGCGAAGCATTGCCGCGCAAATTTGAGCGGCGCGCATTCGATTCTGCCGCTGATTGGATTTTCAACTCTCGTCTGTTGATTCATCCGTCGCGTCAGACGGAAATTCATCAAGCGCTCGCCGGGAATACCGAAACCCTTGCCACGCCCGCCTCCGACGCGCCGAGGGGTGACGGGGCGCTCGGCCTTCTGGAAGGTTACGCGTCGGGAATTCGCCATGACGGAAATCAAATTCAGCGGCTGCCGATCCGTGCAGATTGTCAGGCGGAGTCCGCCATGGTGCTATCGCTCGACGCGGTTTTGAACAAAGACAAACGAAGCGCCACAACCGCAAAAAATCTTCTTGATTACGTTTATTTCAATTCGGAAATCTGCGGCGGAGTTCGCGCCGACCCGAAACATGGCGCTTACGGTTTGATTAGTTGGGGCGCGGTTTCACCAGCGTGGATGGTTGCTAATTACGGTGACGACAATGCGCGCACGTTGCTCGCCACGATTGTTTCAGCCGCGAGTTTGCGGGAGGGACGATGGGATGCATCGGTGATGCGCGCGTTGCTCGCCAATCTGCGCACGACCGGGAAACTCGGTTTTCGCGGAGACCGCATTGATGTTCCTGCACTTGCACAAAATGGGTGGAAAAATTTTCACGACGCTTCGCCGGTAAATTATTCGCCGCATTTCGAATCCTATTTGTGGGCCTGCAATTTGTGGGCTTTTCGCGAAACGGGCTTTCGTCCCTTCCTCGATAAAACGACGAATGCGATTGCGATGACGATGAAAGTTTATCCCGATGGCTGGCGTTGGCGCGACAATCTGGAACGCGCGCGCATGTTGCTTTGTTTGGCGTGGTTGGTTCGGGTGGAAGACACGGCGGAGCATCGTGAATGGCTGAGGCGCGTTGCGAATGATTTATTGGAATCGCAGTCGAAGTCCGGGGCCATTCAGGATCGAATCAACGGAACGGGGGGCGGTCATTATCAAATCCCGCAATCCAACGATGCTTACGGGACAGGGGAAACGCCGCTCATCCAAAAGAACGGCGATCCCGCCAGCGACCAACTTTACACGACTGGATTTGCGTTGCTGGGCTTGCACGAAGCCGTCGCCGCAACGGGCGATAAAAAACTGCGCGACGCCGAAAATAAATTGTCCGAGTTTTTGTGTCGCATACAGATTCGCTCTGAAAAATTTCCCTATTTAAACGGCTGGTGGTTTCGCGCTTTTGACGATCGGCGCTGGGAATTTTGGGCCAGCTCCGCCGATGCCGGATGGGGCGCGTGGTCGCTGGAAGCGGGCTGGGCCCAATCATGGACGGCGACGATTCTAGGTTTGCGCGACAAGAAAACGACGGTGTGGGATCTGACGAAAAACAGCAGCGCCGGGGAGCATTTTGAAAAATTGCGCGAGATGATGGATCTGGAAAAATAATTAGCCGCGAATCTTCCGATTCTGTCTGCCGTCTGAAACTTTTAGTAACCCAGCAGCTCCGCAACTTTGGCCGAAATATTTCCGCCTTTCACCAAAGATTCGCCCACCAAAATTGCTTTTGCGCCGCAGCGTTCCAGCCGTAGCACATCGGCACGAGAATTGATGCCGCTTTCGCCAACCAGAATTTTGTTTTCCAATTTAATTTTGGCAGCGAGTTTTTCCGTTGTCGCCAAATCGACTTTGAAAGTTTTCAAATCGCGATTGTTCACGCCGATAAGTTGCGCGCCCATTTTAGCGGCGCGTTCCAACTCCGCGTCGTCGTGAACTTCCACCAACACCGCCAATCCCGCTTCCAAGGCGAGTTGATGAAATTTTTCCAGTTGTTCATCGGACAGAATCGCGACGATTAACAAAATGGCGTCGGCGCCCCATTCGATGGCTTCAAGAATTTGGCGCTCGTCGATGATGAAATCTTTTCGGAGCAGCGGAAGTTTTACGGCGGCGCGAATTTCCTTCAAATAATCGAGCGAGCCTTGGAAAAACTTTTCGTCGGTCAAGACGGACAAGCAACTTGCGCCCGCCGCTTCGTATTCTTTGGCGATGCGGACAGGATCGAAGTTTTCGCAAATAATTCCTTTGGACGGAGACGCCTTTTTAACTTCCGCAATCAACGCCACCGAGCCGCGCTTCGGATTTTTTAACGCCGCGACAAAATCGCGATTCTCGTTTCGTTCGAGCATCGCGTCATGTAATTCTCCGGCAGCCAGAATTCGCGCCGGAAGTTTTGCGACTTCGATTTTTTTTTGCTCAACGATGGTGTCGAGAATGTTCATTTATTCCTCTTCATCCTTCACATTTGCCATGCGTTTTGCCGGACAACCGGCGCGCAACCAACCATTCACAAACGCATCGAGGTCGCCATCCATCACGGCTTGCACATTGCTGGTTTCCACACCGGTCCGCAAATCTTTGACCATGCGATACGGTTGAAAAACGTAACTGCGAATCTGGTTTCCCCACGAGACACTTCCTTTTTCGCCGTAAAATTTTTCCATGTCCGCCTTCGCCGCATCGAGACGTTGCGCGAAAATCCGCGAGAGCAAAAGCGTCATGGCGGTGGCGCGATTTTGATGTTGCGAGCGTTGGGCTTGCGAGGCCACGACGAGGCCGGTGGGGATGTGCGTGATGCGAACAGCGGTTTCGACTTTGTTGACGTTTTGCCCGCCTTTGCCGCCGGAGCGAAAAGTGTCCACGCGAAATTCGTTCGGAGGAATTTGGATGTCGGAGGAAGCTTCTTCAATCTCGGCAATGGCATCGACGCTCGCAAAACTGGTGTGGCGGCGTTTGTTGGAATCGAATGGAGAAATGCGGACGAGCCGATGGACGCCACGTTCCGCTTTGCAAAAGCCATAGGCATTTTCGCCTTTGACGAGCAGCGTCACGCTCTTGATTCCGGCGGTTTCGCCCTCAAGTGCATCGGTCACTTCCACTTCCCAACCGCGCGATTCGCACCAACGTTGATACATGCGCAAAAGCATGCTCGCCCAGTCGCAAGATTCGGTTCCGCCTGCGCCGGCGTTGATGCTGAGGATGCAATTATTTTTATCGTGCGGGCCGTTGAGGAAAACTTTTAACTCGCTGGCTTCGAGGTCGCGGGAAAAATTAACCAGCTCGCGTTCCAGTTCCTTCTCGATCTTTATTTGTGAGGCTTCCGCCTCCGCTTCACCCAATTCCACCATGATCTGAAAATCTTCGAGCTGCTTTTCGGCTTTGAGGAGTGGTTCGATCCTTTTGCGCAACGAATTGGTTTCGTCGATGGTTTTCTGAGCTTGTTCGCGATTGTTCCAGAAGTTGTCCTGCGCCATCAAGTCATCGAGTTCGGTCAGCCGTTTTTGCACGTTTGAGACGTCAAAGAAACCTCCGTAAATGAACCAATTTTTCTGCGGCAGTGGTTAATTGGGCTGAAATATTTTCGAACATGCGCGGAAACCTACAGGACGCTCTAGTCGGAATCCAGAGAAAGCACCGTAACCTTCGTATTTCAAGAGGCGAAGGGAGCTAACTTGTGCGACAATAAGATTGATTTGTGAGGATTAATTTCGTTTACTCTTGAGGATTACACAACGGCTGGAACTGCCAGAAATCGACGTATGAAAAATCTGATTTTTATTTGGCTGGTTTTCTTAGGCCTCATGATTGCGCCTTCTCGCATTCAAGCTGTTACCACCCCCGAGGCGTTGGACGGACCCGGATTTTCTTGGGCTCTAATCGGAGCTAACCCGCCCGGCGCACCCACTACAGTCGTCACGAACACCCATGACGGTATTGATTCATGGCAAACCGGAAATATTACCGACAATCAAAATTGTGGCTTGCGGACGACTGTAATTGGTCCCGGCACGCTGAGCTTTTGGTGGCGAACATCCTCGGAATTTGGTTTTGACACGATGGGGGTTTGGGTGGGAATCGCTCAAGCCTACCTCACCGAACCACCCTTGCTTGAAATCTGGGGAATCATGACCAATCAATTTGGATCAAATCGATGGGAGCAGGGCGTGTTGCCAATTCCAGAGGGCACGCAAATAATTGAGTGGCGATATATCAAAGACAGTAGTAATCGCGAAGGATCAGATAAAGGTTACTTGGATGAAGTTTATTTTAGACCCGATCCCCCATCCATCACCAACCAACCCTTGGACGCACTCGTTGCCATTGGAACAAATGCCACGTTTGCAATTGATTACCACGCAGCAGGATTCCCCACCAGCACGCTTCCTAAAATTTTTTGGCAGTTCAACAACATCACTTTGATTGGAGCGACAAATGACACTCTTATCTTGACGAATGTTCAGCTAAGCCAAAGTGGAAATTATCGCGCTATCATCACGAATAATTACGGCTCGGACACAAGCATGGTCGCTGTCCTTCAGGTTTATAAGCCAATTTTGTTGGCAGAAGGGCTGGATACGACCGGACTCGTTTGGTCAACGAGCGGAGACGCTAATTGGTTTGCCCTGACCAACAACCTTCTTTCCCATGACGGCATTGATGTCGCACGAAGCGGGGTGCCGGCGGATGATTTTGCTGCGCTTTCGTTTAATTCCTACCTTCAAACAACCATTACTGGTCCGGGCACGCTAAAGTTTTGGTGGCGATTGATCGGCTTAGCGACCGACCAATTTGACCTCTCGGTGGCGGGGATAGTTAAAACAAATGCGCCGCCGGACGACGGAACATGGCAGGAGGAAGCAATTGGTCTTTCCACTGGGGCAAAATTAGTCAAATGGTCGTATTTCCGAGATAATTTCATCAGCACCGATGACACCGACGGCGGTTATCTGGATCAAGTCCGATTTATTCCCGCCACCAATGCGCCTCCAAAAATTTTGTTTCCGGAATATTCAACGAACGGCTTCGCCGCCACCATCGAATTGGATCCTTTTCGGGGCTACACCATCCAATCGTCCACCAATTTGACGGTATGGACAAACATCGTCAGCTTCACGAGTAGCGACCCTTACTATCAATTTTCGGATACAAATATGCCCAACTTTAATCGTCGATTTTATCGAATCAAGTCGCCGTAAGTGAGCGGCGGACGAATTGATTTTACGAATTCGGACCCCATGACCAAACCCTTACCCGAATGGCGCTTTGTTTCGCTCGACGAAGCTGAAGTCGAACAATTGCCCGGAAAAATTCACTATTGGCTTTGCAAGCCGGGCATGGTCAAGGACACCAATCTCATGTTCGTCCGCGCCCAACTTCCACCGGGCGAAGCGCACAAATTTCATTTTCATCCCAAGATGGAGGAAATTCTTTACGTTCTTTCCGGAACCGCCGAGCAATGGGTAGAGCGCGAAAAGAAAACGATGCGCGCCGGAGATTCTCTTTACCTGCCCTCAGGAATTGTCCACGGCACTTATAACGTGGGCTCCGAGACACTTGATTTCCTGGCGATTCTTTCCCCTGCCAAAAGCGAAGGTCCAGTCACCACCGAAGTCAGCGAAGAAGAGCCGTGGAAATCATTGCGTCCGTAAAGTGAGAACTTTATATCTGCACACCAGATGAAGTTTTGACTCCCCCTTTTTTTCCGAACAAATCTGCAATTACGATTTTTGTTTTCTCCAAAGTTTCTTCGATGTCGCGTTCGGTGTGGGCGAACGAAATGCTTCCTTGTTTAATCGGCATTGGAAAATTGAAGATGCCTTTTTCGATCAGCCGCAATCGGTACTCCTTGTCGAACACGAAATCGTGATTTTGGGCCAAGTCATGAAAATCTACCGGCGCGTGATCCATAAAATAAACGCACAACGCCGAGCTTTCGCGAGCCACCCAGAACGGCGCGTCAAATTTCGTTAAAATATTTTTAAGGCCATTTTCCAGAATTTCCCCGAGCCGGTTGACGTGCTCGTAAACCTGGTGCTGCGGTAAAGCAAGTTTTTGGAGCGTGGCAATCGCCGCGACCGTAGTCAGCGGATGCGCGTTGTAGGTTCCTGCGATGAGAACGCGTTTCGCTTTTTCAGGATGGATAAAATAATCCATGTAAATTTTTTTCCCGCCGATGACACCCATGGGATACGCGTTGGCCACTGCTTTTCCCCACGTGGATAAATCGGGCGTGACGCCGCAGATGCTTTGGTAACCGCCGAGTGCGTGACGAAAACCGGTTTTCACCTCGTCAAAAATCAGAAGAAAATTATTTTCATCGGCCATTTTCCGCAATCCTTGGAGATAACCGGGCCGCGGTTTTACGATGCCGACGTTTTGCAAAATGGGTTCCAACAAAATGCAGGCGACTGGATATTTTTTGATGACGTGCTGGACGGAATCCAAGTCGTTGAAATTGATGATGTGAATCAGCGATTTATGCGCTGCAGGAATTCCGGCGGACATAGAATCAAATGGATACTCACCCCTGCTCACGCGCGGGCCGATGTCTTTTAAAGAGCTGATCACATTTGCGGCAACGTCGTTATGCCAGCCGTTATAACCGCCTTGCATGATGATAACGTGATCACGCCCAGTGACCGCGCGCGCAATTCGGATCGCGTGATAAGTCGCTTCCGAGCCAGTCGTTGTGATTTCGATTTTTTCAACGGTCGGAACGCAGCGACAAAAGAGTTCGGCGAATTGACCTTCCAAATCCGTTGGGCCGGCACCCATCAACACCGATTCATCGCCTAAATTTTTCCGAACCGCTTCATTGACGTCGGGATCGTTGTGACCCAGAAATGCGGCGGCGAATCCAGCCTGGTAATCGATGTATTCATGGCCATCCACGTCCCAAACGCGACTGCCGCGGCCTTTGCTAAAACAGATGTTCGGTTCTGATTTTCGGTTGAGCGAGACGACGCCACCGGGGATCCATTTTTCGTTTTGCTTAAGAATTTGGTCAGATTTGGGCCATCTCATAGGTGGGGATTTTAAATTTAAAAATTTTAATTAATTCGCCGTTTTTGAACCATAGAGAATCCATTTGGAAATTAGAATAGTCTGCTTGCAAAAATCTTTAGATTTTTTCAAACGCCTACCTCGATTTCAGCAATGGCTTGAGAACTTTTGCCAGCACTTCTGCCTGGCGGATGAAACCGAGATCGGTCGCATGGGATCCATCCACCGTCGCCTCCCCGTCTTCACCAAAAAGATTTTCCCCTTTCACGTAATAAAGATTTTTGACCCCGCTTTTCTTCAGGCGCTGGTAAGCCCCGGTCAATTCCGCCCGTTCGTCGTTTTGCCGCTTTCGTTTTTCAGGAAAGAAATCGGTGTTGGCCCATGGGCGATCTTCGACGAGAACGATGGGCGTTTTCGGGTGTGTCTTCCGCAATCGATTTACAAATGGTTCAACGCGTTCTTTCACCTCAGCCGGGGTCATGTTCGGCAAGCAATCTAGCACGTAAATCGACGGCTCCAATTCGGCGAGCAGATCGGCAATTTCGATTTCCATTTTGCCATTGCCGGAAAAACCAAAATTCATGGTGGGCCAATTAAAACGCCGTCCCAAAATCGAGGTATAAACCATCCCGGGTCGGGACGCACAACCGCCTTGCAAAATGGATGTGCCGTAAAAAACAATCGGCTTGCGCTCGCCTCGTCCCCACGCCCCGGCTTTTTCAATCATCGATCCTGACGGCACGCCCAGCTCGACAAATTTCGTTCCGTTGTAGAGCGGCAGATAGAGCAGATACTCCCGTTTTCCCGGTGGCAACGCGGAAAACAGAACGGCAGAATTGGTCTGCCCGCGCGGCACACCGATCCCAAGCCAGTGCCAATTTTCACCGGGCGTTTTCACATACAAATCCAAGCCGCTCACCCCGGTGGCGGCCATGTGCGGCATGGCGAGATTGGACGACGTCACAACCCAGCGCGCCTGAACTTCAGCGGCATCAGTGACAAATCGCACCAGCATCCCGGCCGATTGCCGACTCAAGTTCCAGACCGCTGGCCGAATTTTTTTTTCTGCTTTTGCCGGAAACCGATCGTAAAATAATTTCGTGTCGCTCCAACCGCGCCCTTCCACCCCGAGATCTCGGATGTCGGTCCAAATCAATTCAGCTGAATTGGTTCGTGGCTCTTTGTCGCGGGCGGTGACATGCGCCACGCAAAGCAATATCAGCGCAGCTTGCAAAAGAGCGTGAGCGAGCGTTTTTGTTTTCATGATGGTTGATTGAAACCCAAAATTGTTCCGTGAGGCAACTCGAGAGGTTGAAACGAAATAAGAGGCACTGCAAATTCCGAGAAATTCTCGGGACGAATTTTGATGGCGGAAGGGATAGGATTTGAACCTACGGTAGGGTTACCCCTACTTCTGATTTCGAGTCAGATGCCTTTAACCACTCAGCCACCCTTCCCGCCAGCTATTATCAACGACTTGTATTGTTAACCGGCTTTCCGAATTTGACAATCGGATACTCGCGCGAGGAGTTCATTGTTCAAACTTGGTTTCCAATAACACCAAAGTTTTGTCGCCGGAATAACGGACGCAAACGTTCGTGGCGCCCGCATCAAGTGGTGATCGGACGGTTCCGGTTTGCCCCGCCGGGATGGCGGACACTGGCGCCGGTTTTTCATTTAATAAAACTTTGAACGATGCGGAGGTTTTCTCAGGATTTTTCACGGTCGTGACCACGAATTTTTTCCCGGCAGGAATGCGCGCCCAGAAAAATCCTTCGCCGGTTTTTGAATCTGAATTTCCATCTTTCAAACTCGAGGCCGTGGTGTAGCCGTAAGCGCCGAAGGGATGCCGACCGCGCGGCTCAAATTGTTCGCTCGGGAGCATGTTCCAGGCACCCGTGTTCGGGGCAAGCGCTTTCCCGAGAGGATTGGCGGGCGACGGAACCCATTCCGCATTTTCGAGCAAACCGTTGAGCGAGCCACACGCCACGCCACGCTCGGTCGCGTAATCGCCCCAACGAATTGGCTTCTCGATCAGCGGATGAATTTCGTGCGTTGATTTTGATGCGGCATACGCGACTAGGTTCGCGAGCAATCGGTCCGCGACAGGATCAAGGCCGACGCGATTCACGAGATCAAAGGCGGATAAAATCACCGATCCTTTGCCATCGAAAATTTCGCAAAGCGCGACGCCTTCGAGCCCTCGGTCGTAATCCGCCAGAATCGCGGTGCGCGCGAGGGCTTCGGGTTGATCGAGTTTGAAACCGGTTGTGACCGGATAAATTTTTGGAAAACCAGGTTTCGTTTGATCCCAGCCCGAGTAATCGGACCAGAGCGAAAATTGATGACGATTCAATCCTCGAAAAACGGCGTGGTCGGGGCGCTCGGGATTGACGTTCATTTGTTCGCGAAAAGGACGCGAGCGCGGCGGATAATCGGTATCGTTGGGCGAACTGGTGAAAAAGGAAATTTTCTGCGGCAACACCTCACTCGATTGCGCATCCGGTTGCATCCACAACAAACGTCCGCCTTCGCGAACGAAACGCTGTAATTCCAGTTTATTTTTTGCATCGGCTCCTGATTGAACGCCGAGAATTAAAGCTCCAGTTTTCTCGGTAAATTTGCTCAACGCCGAAACGCGCTCGAACGCGACTCCGAGTTTTTCCAGCGCCGCGACCGTCGTGCCGGATGGATCGTAAACATGGACAGATTGTTCGGATTGCGCCGTCGCGTTTTTCCAATCATTTCCCGCGATGAACAAGTCGGTGGAATTCGTCGAGCGCGTTTCCGCTCCGACGACGACGCTGCCGCTGAGGGTGTATTCGCCCGTGGGCAAATCGACCGGAAGTTTGAGCATGACCGTTTCGCTCCAGGTTCCGAAATAAGGAATGGAGGGGAGCACGATCCGGCCTGTCACCGTTTCTTTTCCATCTTTGGTGCGCACGCGGTATTCCAGAGTGGCGTTGCGCAACTCGCGTTTTTGATCGTCGTCGTTGATGACGTGGGCGATGGCACGCACCTCGCTGCCCGCATAAACTTGTGGCGTCCACAGTTCCCAACTGAGCAACACCGGTTGATACGCCGTGCGCATGGCGTCCATCACCGGCTTCGGTTTCATTTGGCTAAAAGAAGAAATGCCCGACCAATTGTAGAAAAGAATCGTGAACGGCATCAGTCCGGCGAGACGCGGATTTTGTGGACGCATCCGGCGGAAAGATTCGCACGCCTGTTTTGTCATGAATGATTGATACGCCAACGCATCCTCGCGTGGCGTGGCGGTGTGCCCAACCCAACCGAGCGCGGGCGCGAGTTGTTTGCTGCGCACGATGTTGAATTCGCCCGACGAACCGGTGAACGAACCGACGCATTCCGTGAAAGTGAGCGGTTGATTTTTTTTCGGATCGCCAAAGAGCGGTTCGGGAAAAAGTTTGTCGCGCAAATTGTAGTAGGTGAGGAATGAGTTGTAATACCAACCCCAGTAACGATGCACGTCGCAGACGTCGCCCTCACGACCCACACCATAACCCGCGTTACCGATGTAAGGACGCGTGGAATCCCACTGTTTCATTTCCCTGTGGGCGCGCGTGAGAAAATCGCTGAACGCCTCGCCCACCGCGCCTTTGTAGGGCAATTCGTTGGAGAGATAATATTCCACGATCGAGGGATGCGATGCGTAACCCTCAAAAAGCTTCTTGTAGCTGGCGATGCTTTTTTCAAAATTTTCCGGCGGCGATTTCTTGCCGCTATCCCCTTCCTGCGGTGCTCCGTAAGGCCCCGCGTAAAGCATCATGCCCAGTTCATCGCACACGTCGAACCAGACTTGGGACTCATCAATGCTGATGCGAAAAATATTTAAATTTTGCGACTTTAAAAATCGCACGTAGTCCTCCGCGAACTTGCGCGACTCCGCGACTTTATCCGGGATGCCGCGGCCCGGCGGATTGATGGCCACACCGCGCAGGAAAATCGGCTGGCCGTTCAAATGAAACTGCGCGTCGCGAATTTCAAACGAGCGAAACCCAAAACGAATTTTTTTGGTCGCGAGGGTTTTACCGCTGCGATGCGCCACCACCTCAAGAAAATAAAGGGTCGGCGAAACGGGACTCCACAATTCCGGCTTCAAACCGGAAATCACGTTGGAGATCGAAATGGACGTTCCGGGCGCTGAATTCGGGCGACTGATCGAACCCTGCCAAAGCACCTTGCCGTTCGCAGCGTGGGTGATTCTCGCCGCGATTTCGACAGGTAAGTTGTCATCCCCTTTTTCCAACACTGCCGCAATCCGAACGTGATCGCGTCCTGAAAAGGCGAGTAATTTCTGGAAGTGCGGCGTGGCCGACCACGCGTTTGAACCCGTGAAAAATAATAGGAGCAAAACGCCAAGCCATTTTTGAAATCGCAGCGCCAACTTCTGTTGCGCCGCAGGAACCCTTCGGCTCGCTCGACGAAAATCGTTCAGAGAATCAGTCACGGGCGTTTGTTTCATAATCGTAATGTTTAACCGCGTTTTCTTTCGGAGCGACAGATTGTTACCGAAATGTTTGCGGCAACCGGGCGATGTTTTCCAGAACAGCGATATTTGTCTCGCCTGATTTCAGCCAACTTTCCGCAACTCCTCGTAGTCCTTCGAGATTTTCTTTGCCCACGCCGATGAGCGAATAAAATTCGCGCCGCTCCACTTTCTCATTCGGCAATGCAAAGAAATCCATTCCCGCTGGCGAAAAATGATTGGGATATTTTTGGAGTGACTCCGCATTCACCTCGTTCCCCTGACTGTTGAGCCAGCCAATCGGCCAATGATCCCACGATTGCGAAATCCATCCAATTCCACCCGTATCGGTGAACGTGTGTTCCTTGATGCGCGTAAAATCGTGCTGAAATCCACCCGCATCTCCCAGCACACAAAACGCGGCGCCCTCACGCAACGGCGTGACGAGCACCACCCCGCGGGAGTCGTCCAATTGTTTCCAAGCGCCAACGTGGCGCGGCGTCGATCCATAAAGTGTGTTCGTTTTGTGTTTCCAAAACACGTCGTATCGATTCGTGGAAAATACATCGAGCACCGCCAGCGCGTGATGTTCACCAGTGTCAGGAACAGGTTGCAGCACGTTGAACCACAATTTTCCTTTTGGACACAGTCCAATCATTTCAATCGGTTCGCGCGCGTACCCACGATGATCGCCGGGCATCAGCGTTTCGAACGATTGTCGGCGCAAAATATGGCCGTTCGGGAAAGCCCAGAAATCTTCCGTGCCACGATAAGCGCGCGCGCCCGCCACTTGATTCACGCCGAAATAAGTCCAGCGCACATGCACGCGATCTGGCCCGCGTTCCAGAACTTCGACGAAGCTGTTCGTTTCCTGCCGTCCAAAATTATTGAACAGTTCCGCCCAACCATCGTTGCCTTCGAAAAACTGGTAGCAATGCCCGGCGCCAGATGGAAATTCAAACCATGGGCAATAACTGCCTTCGTGCGCGAAGACGAAGCGGAACGGAAAATTTTTCCACGAAATAATAACGGCGCGTTTTGCATTTCCATCGGCGTGGGGCGGACTGGGAAATTCACCCGCATAGTTTCCGAAAACGTAGTCCGAAACTTCCGCGACGGCGACTGCACTCGCCTGAAGATGCGCCGTGGTCGCAGCTGACTTTTTGATCGCATCCGGCGCGGGCGAGCAGCCGACGAAAATTAAAGTGGTTAATAAAAAACCGAAATAGCGCATGGCTAAAATTACCCGACCCAACCAGATGAACGAGATCCAAAAAAAATTCAAGTTGATCCGATTCAGAAGAAAAACTGGCGTGTGGATTGCAACAATGAAACCTTTTGCCGGTATGCGAATCTTCTGTGCGTTTTTGACCCTGCTACTGTTTTTCAGTGCAAGCGTGACCAGCCTTGCCGAAACAAACCGACCGTTCGATGGCCGTCCGTGGAATATTTCCAGCGGAAATTTCTCGGTGAGTTTCATTCAACGATCTCCCATCGGCGCTTTTCCCGAGACAAATTATCTGGAAGCGCCGCCGTCCGTGGAATCGCAAGTGCATCTCAAAAATCTTGGGCTGGTCGCCAACGAAGATTATATCGCCTGGGGCGCCATTGAACGCGAACCGGGAAAATGGAACTGGCAGCAACACGACGCGATGGAACAAACGCTCCATCAGGCAGGGTTGAAATATGTGGTTTACAATTGGACGCATTTTCCACCGGTGTGGTTGCGGGAGAAGCCGGAGCAACGAACCCTCATGCGTTGCCTGGAGCACGGCCATGAAACTTTTTACCTGTCGATTTTCGACCCGCGCACCATCGAGGCTTACGATCATTTTTATAAAAACCTGCATCACCATTTTGGCAAACGGATCGACGGCGTTTACGCCTGCGTTTTAGGACCGTATGGAGAAGGCAATTATCCCATTAACGTCCCGGCCTACATCAACATGGGCCATTGCCATGAGGGTTACTGGTGCGGCGATGCCTACGCGATCAAAGCCTTTCAAACCGCGATGCAGAAAAAATATCGTAAAGTCTCGAAGCTCAACGAAGCGTGGGCCGCGAATTTCAAATCGTTTGAAGAGGTGCGTCCGCCCCAAGAGCTTTCCGATGAAAAATTTAGACCCTCTCTGTCTGCATTTTCCACCGCCTCAGCCCGACGACGCTGGCTCGATTTCATCACATGGTATCACCAGGCCATCATTGATTTCGCCGGACAATCGCTGAAAACCGTTTTGAAATATTTCCCCTCCGACCAAGTGCGAATGAAACCGGGCGGCAATTACGGGAGCGTCAATCCGCTGGCATGGGGCACCTATTGTCCCGGCTACGCGAAGATGGCGAAAAATTCCGGAGCGGTTCTGCAACCAGCCGACGCGCAGGGTGCAATTTTCGCCGACAAGTGGATTGGCACCGCTTACCAATTTTACGGTGTCAAAGAAGCCACCGAACAAGCGGGCGATCTGATTGAGCGCGCCTTCATGCAACGAATGTTTTCCGACGCGGCTTGCGGCGTTTCACAATTATTCACCTACGATTATCCCCGCTACGCGACGAACGTGCAGAAATATATTCACCTCTACACCGGCAAACCGGGTGAGACGCAAATCGCCGTTTATTGCCCCACTACGCTCTATCGACTCGGCGTGAATCTCCATCCCACGATTGTCGCCAGCTATCCGCTTCGCGATCTTTGCGACTACGACGTGCTGGATGAACTACTCATTGCAGACGGCGCGCTCACCCCAAAACGCTACAAAGCCCTGGTCTTGTTTCAGTCGGAAATTATTGATCAGCCCATTCTGGACAAAATAAATGCGTTCCGTCGCGCTGGTGGAAAGGTCATCACCACCGGCAATGCTGTTATTAAAAATGTCGAAGGCGAACCGTGGGCCAACGCCACCAAACTCATCCGCATTTCCCCGTTGACCAAGCCAGAGGCATGGCCAAAAGAGATGGCCGCCCTACTCGCCGGTTACCAAGGTTTTGAAGGACAGCTTGATGGCCTATGGACTTCCCGACGCGGGAAGGAAATTTTTATTTTCAACTCCACCGACAAATCGGTGAAAACCCAAATCAACCATCAATCCGTCAGCGTGTCACCCTACTCCATCTGGTGCAGCGCGCCTCAAACCAAACCGCCGCCTCGTTAATTTTGGCGAGGCTTATATCAGCCTTAACTTTCTCAACGCGAATTTTTGTCCACTCAATTCCCCTTTAAAAGCAGGGTGCCGGATTGGTCGGAGCCGAGGAAGTTGCCGGAGCCGTAGTTTTGTTGTTGGAGGACGGCGCCGGCAAAGGGGGTGATGGTGTTGCCGTTGTC
>JBKJOZ010000035.1:0-13394 GCA_046595315.1 Limisphaerales bacterium | reverse complement strand
CGAAAAACTGCAAGGCGCATTCAAAAATTTGCGCGGGCTGGGCAAAATTTCTGAAGATAATATCGGCGATTCCTTGCGCGAAGTTCGTATGGCGCTGCTGGAAGCGGATGTGAATTTTAAAGTGGCCCGTGATTTTATCGAACGTGTGAAGGGAAAATCGCTCGGCGAAGAAGTCATCAAAAGCATTCAGCCCGGTCAGCAGATTATTAAAATTATTCACGATGAATTGGTTGATTTACTCGGCTCGACCAACCAATCCCTGGAGATGTCTGGCAATCCGAGTTGCGTGATGATGGTCGGTTTGCATGGCTCAGGAAAAACGACTTCCAGCGGAAAACTCGCGCGTCTTTTGCACAAGCAAGCGCGCACACCGTTGCTCGTTGCGGCGGATGTTTATCGGCCCGCAGCTATGGAGCAACTCGCCACGCTCGGCAAACAATTGGATATTCCGGTGTTCGTGATGCAGGGCGAAACGGACGTCTTGAAAATCGCGCGAAACGCGTTTGATTTCGCGCGCCAAAATAATCGTAACACGTTGATTTTCGATACGGCGGGCCGTTTGCAAATTGACGAACCGCTCGTGCAGGAATTGGTTCGCCTCCGCGATTTGGTCAAACCGCAGGAAATTTTACTCGTGCTGGACGCTGCGACTGGCCAAGAGGCCGTAAATGTCGCGTCCCATTTTGACAAGGCGCTGAATATCACCGGCGCAATTCTCACTAAACTCGACGGCGACGCGCGCGGCGGTGCGGCGCTGAGTTTAAAAAGCGTCACCGGCAAGCCGATCAAGTTCATGGGCGTGGGCGAAAAGCTGGAAGATTTCGAGCCGTTTCATCCTGAGCGAATGGCGTCGCGAATTCTCGGCATGGGCGACGTGGTCAGTCTCGTCGAACGCGCCGCCGAAGCGGTGGACGAAGAAGACGCCAAGCGCATGGAAGAAAAAATGCGCAAAGGCCAATTCACGCTCGAAGATTTTTTGGAGCAATTGCGCCAGATGAAAAAATTGGGCTCGCTTGAAAGTGTGGTCGGAATGTTGCCGGGCGGCGCGGATATGCTGAAAGGCGCGGATCTGGGCAAACAGGAAAAAGAATTTAAACGGATGGAAGGAATGATTTGCGCGATGACTTTTCAAGAGCGGCGCAATCCGGCGCTCTTAAATGCGAAACGCCGCGTGCGCATCGCCAACGGCAGTGGTGTAAAAGTTTCTGAGCTAAACAATTTGCTGAACAAATTTACGCAGATGCAGCAAATGATGAAAAAAATGGGCAAGTTCCAAAAGATGATGTCAAAGATGGGTGGCGGCGCGATGCCCGGAATGATGCGGCGTTGATTATTTTTACGGCTTTGGCATTTCGCTCGTTTTGAATCGAACCGTGTTTCTTCCGCTCAATGCGGAGAGGTCCACGGTTCCATTCTGATCAACCTTCAAACTTTGAGATTCGGTTTTTGCAGAATCTATTTTCCAACCTTCCGGCAAACGAATTCGCAACAAAGTTTTTTTGGCACTGTTTTTTTCCGGCAAAACCACTTTGGCAATCACTTCGCCGCGCGCGATCTTTGATTCAACGCGAAGAGATATTTTACCGAACGAAGTTGGCGCGTTTTGCACTGAAATAGTTTTTCCATTTTCCAGCCAGCGACGTGGCGTGGCGAAAAGCAGGCGCAACGTTTCCGCTTCGCCATCGTTGTCCAGGTCGTAATCCTGCACGAGCATGGAACGGAGTTGCCAAAGGAAAAGCGCGTTCCCGCTGCAGGTCGGCGGCAGATACATGGGGCGGCCAAATTTATCGAGGGGACGCAAGCTGGTTCCTTCGGCGCTCAAAAAAGTATCGCGCGTCATGCCTTGCGCGAGTTTGCCGTAAAAACTCACGAGGGCGCGCTCCGGTTCATCGCGGCGCAACAACGCATCGACGTAACGAAGTCCGTAGAGATCATCGAGCCCGTTTTCGTTGGCGAACAAACCGGAGTGTTGATCGAAGCGGATCATTCCCATGCAAATTCCGCCGTGTTCTTCCAGATAACGAAGCATTGAATTCTCGCGATCGGTGCCGTTGAAAATTCCGGAACCAATCACGTACGGAATCATCAAATTCCAATAGCTCCCTCGGCGCGTGGCCGTCAGCACGTCGTACGGTTTTTCTTCGCCGAACAAAGCAATCGGAAGAAAGGGCGGTTGCACGTCACGTCGTTCGCTTTTTTCCACTGCGGCCAACACGGCTTTTCGCAAAGTGTCCGCCGTTTCGCCGATGGATTTTGCTTCGTCGCGTTCGCCGAGTTGTTGCAGTACGGCCGCCATGTCCCGCAAACCACGCCAGGCATTTGCGTTGGAATTGAGCGAAAAAACTTTGTCGAATTCATCGCCACAATACGATTCGCGCGGCAATAAACCGGTGGCTTGGTCACGTTCGCCGGTCAGAATTTTAACGCAACGCGACCAGCGCGCTTTCTGTTCGCGAATAAATTGTGCATCGCGATTCAGCCAAAAATGGTGGGCCAAAAGTTGGAGTTTAAAAGCCGCGTCGTGAAAGCGCAGTCCCGGATTAACTCCATAATCCATCAAGGGCGGAATCATCCGCCGTCCCTCCTCGGTCAATCCCCAGAGTAGCATCGCCCGCACCGCGTCTCCCGATTCCGCTTCGTACATTGTTTCGTAGGAATTCCCGGCGCTGTAGTTCATGTGATCCCCTCGGAGCAAAAGGAGGTTGCCGATGATCGTTGATTTCCACGCCGCATTGACGATCGGTTCGGGTGCATCGACCTTCATTGCATTTGCTAGAAGCGATTCCCATTTTTTAATGCACTTCTTTTTTTGCGAATCGTAATCGTGCCACGTTGGACTGATCTTCGAATTTATCGGCACGGTTGCGATGGCGAGAGTGGCCGTGTGGTGCGCGGATAAATGCGCGGTGAGCGTTTGTTGCCGACCATCCCATCGCCATTTTTTGTCGAATGAAATCACCACGCGGTCGTTGTCATCGCGCAAAGCATTACCTGCTTCATGCAGTGAAATTTTGGACTCGACGCGAGCCGTGATGGTTCCGCTTTTTCCATGGCGAAGGCTGAATTGGGTGAAGAGAAGGGCGTTGTCCGAAAAATCAACGCTCGCAAAAGTTTCCTCGCGATACGTCGCGGCGCCCGAGCGATAATCCATCTGTACGATTGGCAAATAGCCGCGTTCGTAATGTGGACCGTCGAGCGCGTCGAGCTTTTCGCCAAAAGGGAGCGGCTCAGTTCCAGTAAAAAAGGAAACTGCGGTTCCGGTTTCCTTCCAGGTATTCAGTGACGCCCGAGAATTCACGCCGCTGCCGTTTGAAATCAGTCGCGCTTTTTGCAAACTTCCCGGCGCGCACAGGACGATGGGATAATGACGAAATTTCGCGTTCACATAACAGAGCGGCGGCAACAGATCGGCGAAAAATTCGTAACTCGCTCCGTTGGTTTGTTGCATCGCCGCGAGGCCCCAAAGATCCTGTTTCGAGGCCAACGCTTGGTCGAGCGTTGTGATGGCGGGTGGATTTTCTGCAACGGAGTTTAGGGAAATGCCTTCCAATGCGGGCAGCAAAGCGACAAGAACGAAAAAAGGGAATTTCACTCGGCTGATGTATCAATCTCAGTTCAGAATTGCACGCGAATCTATGCGGTGGTCTGGCGGATTTACTTTTTCATCGTCGTAAAAAACGTTCGGATTTCTTCCGCAGGATTTTGCGCAATCAATTCCGCCGGTGTTTCAATGAACCAATCTTTCGGCAGATAATCCGCGTAGGGGAGTTGCAAAAATCGTTGGCAAATCAGCGCGATCACGCCGCGATCCGTTTCGCTGCGGATCAATCTTCCGGCCGCTTGAATGACGCGCGTCATCCCCGGTTGCAGATAAGCATAATTGAAACCGGCCTGCTCTTGTTCGTCGAAATATCTGCGCAGCAGTTCGCGCTCGAAGGAAACTTGCGGGAGCGCTGGCGATACCACGAAAACACCCGACAAAAGTTCGCCGGGATAATCAACCCCTTCGGCATACATCCCGCCCAGAACCGCAAACAAAAGAATTTTTTCCGGCTGGGACAGCGCTTTCAAAATTTCCTGACGCTCAACGTCTGGAACGTTGGGGCGCTGCGTCAGAAATCGCGAGGAATTCTCCGGCAGCAATTCAGCCACGCTGTTGAGAAATTTATAGCTGGGAAACAAAACCAAAACATTTCCCGGAACCGCGTCGGACATCTCGGCAATCAGTTTGGCGATGTGCGAAAATTTTTTGTCGCGCGCCCCGAAAGTGGTTCGCACTTGAGGAAGAATTAATATTTTCCGGTGCTCAGGCGGAAACGGCGGTGGCAGTGAAATCGATTTGGTTTGGGACGGTTCGAGTCTCAAAACCCGGCGCGTGGTTTCGATGGGATTGAGCGTTGCAGAAAGAAAAATGGTGGACGCTGCCGTTTTGAAAATCGGCGCCAGCGGACGCGCTGGGTCGAGGCAAACCAAAGCGAGGCGAATGCCCGAAGTGGTTCGCTCCACCACACACGAAAAACCAGGACCGAATAAATTGAACGTTGAAAGAAATTTTTGGAGAGTGAAATGGCAATCGACGATTGAATCTTCGGGCGCAGCGACTTTGTTTTCCCGTTTCCAGGAGAGATATTCGATGAAGCGCGGTTCCCACTCTTTCCAGATTTTGCGCAGTGCTTTTTCCGGCGGAGTTGTTTCGGCGATTGCACAATTTTCAGACAAAATTTCTGAGGTCGTTTGAAGGAGCGCGACGACTGATTCAAAGGTGTGGCAAATCTCTTCAAACAAATAGCCGCTCTGTTCGACGGATTCGTTGAGAAAAAGAACCGCTTGTGCGTCGTGATTCTCTTTTCGGAATGAGCGAATGGCGCGGGATTGCTTTGGTTTTTGCGCCTGCAAATTCTTGAGCGCGTCTTGAAAAAGTTCCTCGCGAAGTTCTGGTGAAAAAATTTGCCGCGCGCGGTCGGGCAAATTGTGCGCTTCATCCACGATCAAGATCTTATTCTCCAACTCCTCGAGTGGATTGAGCGAAACGCCCGGATCAAAAACGTAATTGTAATCCGCCACCACGGCATCGGCGCGCGACGCGAGTTCAAGTTGAACTTCAAACGGACACACTTTTTCGCGTTTGGCTTCGTTAAAAACTGCACTTGGTTCGTGGTGCAATTGCGTTTCGCGCAGTCGTTCGAGCAATTTGGATTTCTCCATTTTCTCAGGATAATTCTTGGCGTAAGGACAAAAATCCTCGTGGCAAATCACGCGGTCATTGGCGCACATTTTCTCTTTGGAACGCAATTGCGAGGTGCGAAATCCGCCTTCGCGATTCATGGCGATGAGCGCGTCGCTCGCCATTTTTTGCTGCAGTGTTTTTGCCGTGAGGAAAAAAAGTTGTTTGCCAGTCGAAAGCGCTTCGGCGAGCGCGGGGTGAATTCCAGCGGCGGTCTTTCCTAAACCGGTCGGCGCTTCGGCCAAAAGATTTTTCCGCGAGGAAACGGCTTCTTGAATAGCGGTGATTAATTTCGCTTGGCCAGGTCGCGGTGATTGATGGGGAAAAGGGAGAGTCGCCGCAATAATTGCTTTCGTTTTGCGGATAATTTCTTCGGATTTCCAAACGGCGAGTAGTTGTTCGAGACGGTTTTCAATTTCTTTTTGCTGTGCGGTTTCGTCGTAAGAAATTTCGAACGAAAATTCTTTCCCCGTCGCGATATCGACGTAGATCAGCGCGCCATCGACTGGACCATGGCCTCGTTGCCGCCAGAAATGGCAGTAGATCAAAAGTTGTTGGCGATGGCGTTCAAAATTTTGGCCAGAAGGGCGGAAGTGCGCGCCGACACCGTAAGCGGATTTGAATTCCTCGATCAGCCACGCGCCGTTTTTTTGCTGGACGCAGCCGTCGAGTCGGCCGGTGATAATGGCTTTCCAATCACTGAACAAAATTTCTGATTCGAGATGGAGTTCGCTCTGGTAGGCGGAGTTTTGCGCGCAACGTTGTTGCAAAACCTGGGAATGGATTTCCGCGCCAAGCCCGAGGCGATTCCAGCTTTCGCCGCGCTCGAAACCGATGCGATGAAAACGCCCGCCCTCCGCTAATTCGCGGACGGAAAGAGTGAGTGTTTTACTGGCTTCGTCGAACCGCAGCGGCATTTGCACAGTGTAACAATTAACGCGATGGCGACCGAATGATTTTTGCGGAGGATCGTGTCGTGCGGACGCTTGACGTTCATTTGGTCGCGCCTACTATTCGCCGATTGCATGAAAGTTTTTCGTTTTATTTTCCCAATTTTGGTTTGCTCGTGCGGACTGGTTAAAGCCGATTTGGTCAACGGGATCAACGCAGTCGTGAATGACGCGGTGATCACCTACGACCAAGTGGAGCGTGGCATCGCGCCGCTGGCCGAACTGGTGATTCGCCAATATCGCAGCCAGCCGCAAGTTTTGGAGCAGAAATTGCAGGAACTTCGCACGAAACAAATCGAGGAATTGGTCGAGCGCCAGTTGATTTTGGCCGACTTCAAGACGGCGGGTTACAATTTGCCGGAAAGTTTTATTGATGACGCAATTCGGGATGAAATTCGCAAGAATTTTTATGGGGATCGGGCGAAATTAACCAAAACGTTGCAAGCAGAAGGGATGACTTATGAAATGTTTCGCGCGCAGCAACGGGAAAAAATCATTGTGGATTATTTGCGCCAACAAAACATTTCGGCGCAGAAAATTTTAATTTCGCCTTACAAAATCGAGGCTTATTTCAAAGAGCATCAAGATGAATTTAAGCTGGGCGATCAGGTGAAGCTGCGCTTGGTCGTCGTGAACCAACTGCCGGGTGCCGCGCCTGGCGCCGCAAAAAAATTGGCGGAGGAAATTTTGAAAAAGATCGATGAGGGAACTCCGTTTGCGGAAATGGCATCCATTTATTCGGATGGGTCGCAACGCGCTGAAGGCGGCGATCGTGGTTGGGTGGATCGGTCCTATTTAAAGAAGGAGCTGGCCGATGTGGCGTTTTCCTTGAAGGCGGGCGAACGCAGTGGAGTGATCAATTTGCCGGAAGCCTGTTATTTGATTCAAGTGGAAGATGTCCGTCCGGCGCACGTTCGACCGCTCGATGAAATTCGGGTTGAAATTGAAAACACTTTAAAGGCGCAGGAATCCGCTCGCCTCAAGAAAAAATGGATTGATCGGCTGAAAACAAAAGCATTTGTTCGTTATTTTTGAAAACGCGGGTTAGTCCGAAGTGGTTCACCCGCGCAATTAGTAATTCAAAATTTTTATGACTGGATGGGTGGCAATTTCTCTCGGAGACGTGACTGGAATCGGGCCGGAGGTCACGCTCAAGGCGCTCGCCGCTGAAAAGGATGCGGACGATTGCCGATATCTACTGATTGGCGACGTGGGAATTGTTCGCGATCTCAATGAAAAATTGGGATTAAAACTTCCGCTGGAAACTTACGATCAGGAAAAATCTTCAAGCCGCTTTTGCGTGCACAATCCATTGCCGGACTCATTGCCTGAAAATTTGGAACCGGGTTCTTCAGCGGCGGCGCGGGCATCGGTTGCCTGGTTGACTGACGGAGCGCAACGTTGCTTGCGATTAGAAGCGGACGCTTTAGTCACCGCGCCGGTGAACAAGGAATCTATTTTGCGCAGTGGCCAACCTTTTATCGGGCAAACGGAATTTTTATCGGAATTAGCCGGCACCGATCAAACTGCCATGATGCTGCTGGGCCATGATGATCGCGGTCGCTGGTTGCGGGTGGCACTGGCGACGACGCACGTTCCTCTCAAACTGGTCGCCGCACAATTGCGCGCCGAAAAAATTGAACTAGCCATAACCCTTGCAGCAAAAGCTTGCCAAGACCTCGGGTTGACTCGTGCCCGGATCGGCGTCTGTGCGCTCAATCCGCACGCGGGTGAAGGAGGTGAGCTCGGCACGGAAGAAAACATTTTAATTCGTCCGGTGGTGCAAGCGATGCAACAAAAACAAATCGATGCAGTAGGACCGTTGGCGGCAGACTCGTTATTTTATTATGCGTATCACGGCGATTACGATGCGGTTGTCGCCATGTATCATGATCAAGGTTTGATTCCGCTGAAGATGGTTGCGTTTGAAAACGGAGTAAATTGGACGTTAGGTTTGCCGTTTGTGAGAACCTCGCCAGACCATGGGACCGCCTACGACATTGCGGGAAAAGGAGAAGCAAATCCTTCCAGTATGGTTTCGGCACTGCGGCTTGCGAAACAATTGATTCGCTCGCGGAACTGAGTTTTTGAGTCGAGGGGCCCGACGGTTTTAATATTTCAGTGATTCCTTTAGTTCTTGATGCGGATATGTCCCTATTTCGCGTTTAAAACTTTCTGTTTAAATCAGCGGCGAATCACCAAAATGACGCCGCGCTCTCCAGTTTTTCAATCGGCTCGATATTTTTTCGTGCCGAATTCAGTAATTCAATTGACAACAACTTTTCGAGTAGTTAACACTTCAAGCACGCCCCCAAAAAGTGACGAAAAGTCATGTGCATTGCACGAATTAGCATCGAACTTTTATTTTTCGGCTCAAGCCGTCCACGCAGAGCATTCCGTTTCTGGCGTCGGGCTCTCACTCTTTAATCGTTTCATGAAAAAAGCTGTACCCATTTTCCTTACTTGCACCTTGTTATCAATTTCCATTGGTGCATTTGCAGACGATGCTCCAAAAACACCAGAGGATTTGGCGCGTGATGCAGCTATTGCTGAGTTCACAAAAAAGATGGAAGCGGCTAATTATCCTGCGCTCTTCGAAAAAGCTGCCAAAGAATTTAATGTGCCAGTGGAGATTCTTAAAGGAGTTTCCTTTGCAGAGACTCGTTGGGAACATTTTATTTGGCCAGAAGGAGAAACCGTTTCTCCAGAAAACGGTATGCCGCGTCCCTATGGCATCATGTCATTGTGGGACAACGAGTTTTTTGGCCATAGCCTCAATGACGCGGCCAAGTTAATTGGTAAAACCCCTGAAGATTTAAAGAAGGATCCCCTTGATAACATGAGGGGTGCCGCCGCCTTGTTGAAGCAGCTTTACGACAAAACGCCGAAGCCTAAAGACTCGACGGAGGGGGAGCTCGAAAGCTGGCGTAATGCGATTGCGGAATACTCGGGTATTCCTGAACCGGACCTTAAAACTCAGCATGCCTTCGATGTGTATCAGCATCTCTCGGAAGGCTATAACCAATACGGAATTAAATTTGAAAAGGTGCCAAACCTTAAATTGGATCAAATGTATGCCGAGGTTAAAAAACTTAAAGAAGAGGCGCGAATCAAGCGCGAGGCTAAATATAACGAACAAGACCGGGATGCAGCGGGGTTGGGGCCGGTTATCCGTGAAGATGCGTCCTCAACTCCCTCTACTCGCTTGGCAAATGCCGCTTTAGGGAAAAGCGAATCAACAAATTCCCTCACGCTAAAAGATAATTCTTTGTCTCTGGCAACGAGTTCATCTTCTGCAAAAAACAAGGCGCTGTTGGCTGTTTTAGCCATTGCCGCCGTGGTAATGATTTTTTTCCTTTCCCGTAAGAAGAATCCCTCAGTCAAAAAACCTAACTAAAATGAAACACCATAGAACCTCCGTAAATCGCGCCCTCACGGGCTTTGGGTCAGTGTTAAAGTTATTAATGTTTGTCGTTGCGGCACTGGTTGGTCTAACGACTGGACGCGCCAGTACGGACTATGGGCCAGCGGTTTGGAGACCGTGTTACTCGAGCCATCAATATACCTCTGGCAATGGTCATAAGTTCCATGTTATTCACGATATAGAAGGATATTATCTTTCTACCATCTCTTATTTCCAGAAGTCCACGACGCAAGCCAGCGTTCATTATTTCGTCAATGGCAAGAAAGATTACGCGAGCGATGCAGAAGCGGGAGAAGTCAGTCAAGGTGTCCGCGACGCATATTATGCCTGGCATGCGCGCTGTTGGAACACACATTCCACTGGGACCGAACACGAAGGCTTTGCTAGCAATCCGGCGTGGTTCACTGAAGCGTTGTATGTAGGCTCCTCAGGAGTTACAAAACATTTGAAAACCAGATTCGGATGGGCAATGGATCGCAACCACGTCATCGCGCATGGGCAAAAATCGCGGACTGGCTGGCCTTCATATGCGAGTGCTAACTTAGGCATTGATCCTTATTGCAATGATCATACTGATCCAGGCCCTTATTGGAATTGGACTCATTACATGGATCTTTGCACCGGCGGAGCTTCAACACCGTCCGCGCCCAGCAATTTGGGAGCAGTCTCGGCATCTTCCAGCCAGATTAATTTAACTTGGATTGACCATTCCGGAATTGAAACTGGATTCAAAGTCGAACGCGCTACTTCCTCAGCCGGTCCTTATACGCAAATTGCAACGACCGCAGCAAATGATGTGACCTACTCCGCAACGGGATTGACTTCCGGCACACTCTACTATTTCCGTGTTCGTGCTTACAACGCTGCGGGAAATTCTCCTTATTCAAATGCGGCAAGCGCAACGACAAAAGATACAGTTCCTGTCGCGCCAACTTCTCTAACGGCGGCGGCAGTTAATGACGACGTAGTAAACTTGACGTGGGCTTGTGCAGCTGCAAATGAAGATGGATTCAAAATCTTCCGATCCACCGACAATGTCACCTTCACTCAAGTTGGAACCGCTGGAGTCAATGCTACAACCTTTTCAAGTACCGCATTGGTGGGTAACGTAACTTACTATTTTAAGGTTGTTTCGTACAACACGGCTGGCAACTCTGCTTATTCTAACGTGGCTAGCGACACAACCGCGCCAGTTGCTCCTAGTAATCTAACTGCCACCTCCGGCGGCAGTTACAGTTCAATCGCTTTAAACTGGACGGATAATTCCAACAATGAGGTCGGTTACAAGGTGGAGCGTGCAACCGCTTCTGCGGGGCCTTACACAGCGATTGCGACTAACGCAGCAGGTGACGCCACGTTTACCGATACGGGTCGCGCGGCGCTCACAGCTTACTACTATCGTGTCCGCACTTTTAATGCGAACGGAAACTCGCTCTACTCAAATGTGGCTAGCTTCACCACGCCGAATGCGCCTCCTGTCTTGGCGGCAATTGGTGATAAAACTATTGCAGTCAATAATGCGTTAACCTTCACCGCAACGGCGACCGATCCTAACGCCAGTGTTGTCACCACTACCTTCGCCACCTTTGAAGGAACGGCTGACGGAACTCAAGAGCAGATGTTCAATAAGCCGTCTAATTCTAGCACTACGCTGGCATTCATTGATACGGCCGCGACTAATTATTCTACCGTAAGAACTAATCCTCCGGCAGGAAATGGTAGCACTAGGGCAGTGAAGGCGGGTTGGAGTTTCAAAACAACCGCCGCCACCAATTACTGGGTTCGCTTCAACACCTTCACCACACCTTCGTGGCCAAATCCAACGATTGGATTAGACCAAGTTTTACGTTTCAAAATCTATTCAAGCAAAGCTTTGACTGTCGGGATTGGTGTTCGGGAAACCAGCACTACCGCAGCTTACGGTGCAGATGGCGGAACAACAGGTTCTATCGAGTGGGTTGGTGTGACTAATGTATCTAGCGGCAATCCTCTTCCTAATCGATCGGTGGCTGCGAATACATGGACAACTTTAACCTTCAATATTCCTTTTGAACCGCAAGCAGCCTTCACAGGCGACGGAAAAGTTTTGCAAACGGGTGCAAAGGGGACTTTGGAAGAAATCATTCTCAAAGGCGCAGGCGGAACCGGTGCTTACACCGTGTGGGTGGATGACATAGCCGTTGTCGCTCAAAACACATTAGCTTACACTTTGGATGCAGGCGCTCCTTCCGGAGCTTCAATCGAACGTCGCTCGGGTAAATTCTCTTGGACGCCAACTTCAGGTCAAGCGGGTCTTTACAATGTGACGGTCCGTGTCACAGACCAACTTGGAGGCGTGGATTTTGAAACGATCAAGGTTAATGTCACAAGCACCGGCAATAATGCCCCCGTCTTGGCCGCAATCGGAAGCAAGGCTGTAAACGAAGGCAGCGCTCTAGCATTTACTGCAACCGCCACGGATGTGGATGGCACTCAAACTAAAACGTTTAGTCTGGATGCTGGAGCTCCAACCGGGGCCAGTATTAATTCAACCTCCGGCGCCTTTACTTGGACTCCAACCGAGGCGCAAGGAGCAGGTAGTTACCCAATCACCGTTCGTGTGACGGACAACGGTTCGCCCGCTTCCAATGACTTCGAGACCGTCACTGTTACCGTCAATGAAGTTAATGCAGCTCCTGTGCTGGCAGCCATAGCCAACCAGACGATTGGCGAAGGTTCCACGGTTAGTTTGACCGCTTCGGCTACGGACGCTGATCTTCCCGCCAATATATTGACCTACAGTTTGGCGGCAGGAGCGCCTGCTGGAATGACTATCAACAGCTCCAGCGGGGCATTGATCTGGACAACTGGAGAAGCGCAGGGTCCGAACGTGTATCCGGTTACTGTCATAGTTAAAGACAACGGTTCACCTGTTCTGTCTTCTTCAAAAAGCTTCACTGTGACCGTGAACGAAGTAAATGTTGCGCCAGTGTTAACACTTGGCACGACCACCACCACTGTGACGGGCATTGCTGATTTTGAAGATGAAGATCCAGGCGCATACAACGGCAATGTAATGTTCCGCGCCCCCGTTTATTCAGGATCTACCGCCAGCTTCCTTGATCCATCGCCAAACACCACAGTAATCGAAACGAATTATCCGGATTTGGATGTTAATACCAGCTCTCAAGTGTTGGGATCTTCGTTCAGCTTTAAGACTGGCAGTACTAATCCTTGGATTCGTTTGACTACTTATACGACTACACCAACTAACGCGACAGGGGTTTATAACGTAGCTAACCCAACAATCGACTTGGGCCAACGGGTTCGGTTCAAAATATGGGTAGATAAATCTATGAAGGTCGGCTTGGGCATTCGCGAAACCGGCACCACTGCACCGCTCGGGCAAAACGGTGGTTACACCGGTGCGCTCGAATGGGTTGGTGTTCCTTCGCTAACAGGCAGTTCACCTAATCCAAGCCGAGTTGTAAACGCCAGCAACTGGACTACGGTCGAATTCAACATGCCCGCTGAGGCGATCACTGCATTCCCTGGATCAGGCAACGGCGTCCTCGCTAGTGGAAAAGGAGTTTTAGAACACTTAGCCCTTGTTCCTAATGCAGGCCTTGGAACCTACAATATATACGTTGATGATTTTCAAGTCGTCAGAATTAGCACAAACTTGATTGTGGATACTGGCGGAACCATCACGGTTGCAAACTCGGCGACGGATTCTGACGTTCCAGTCAACAACCTGACGTTTAGTTTGGATGCTGGTGCACCCGCAGGTGCGACAATTGATCCAGATACGGGATTG
>JBKJOZ010000270.1:0-17226 GCA_046595315.1 Limisphaerales bacterium | reverse complement strand
ACGAACGTCGTGATTGTTGGTGCAAATCTTTTGGGAAATACGGTGGTGAAATTCAACGGCGTGACCGCTTCCTCCGCTACAGTTTCATCAAATCAAATCACAGCCGTGGTGCCCGTTACTGCGACCAGCGGTCCGATTACCGTCACCACCACCAACGGCCTGGCCACCAGTGCGACTAATTTTTTTCTGCCTCCGAGCATCAGCGGTGTTTCTCCAAACAGCGGCGGGACAGGGACGAACGTGACAATCACCGGCGTGAATTTCACCAATGCGACGGCGGTCAGTTTCAACGGCACCGCAGCGAGTTTCACGGTGGTCAATAACACGACGATCACTGCGACCATTCCAGCCGGTGCGACCAGCGGCCCGATTTCAATCACCACGCCCGGCGGGAGCGTGACGAATTCGCAAAACTTTTTTTTGCAACCTGTGGTCAACGGATTTACGCCGGGCAATGGCATCGCGGGAACAACGGTGACGATCAACGGCAGTAATTTTACGAATGCGACTTTGGTAAAGTTTAATGGAGCGAACGCCGCCTTCACCGCAGGAAATAATTTTCAACTCACCGCCGTCGTTCCCACCAATGCGACGACTGGTCCAATCAGTGTGGTGGCTCCGGGCGGAACCGGAATCAGCGCGTCAAATTTCATCGTCGATGCTTTGGCGCTGACCATCCAATTGTTGACCAACCATGTTGCCTCCATTTCCTGGCCGATGAGTGCGACAGGATTTAATTTGGAAACCTCGACCAACCTTTCCATCACGAATTGGGTTTTGGTGACGAATTCTCCGAATGTGGCGAACGGACAGAACACCGTTACGAACGAGACAACGAACGGCGTGAGATTTTATCGCTTGAAGAAGTGAAAAGCGTCACGCCCCTTTTGTGGATAGCGGGCTAATTTTTTAATCGTCAGGGAGTATTCTCGATTTGAATGCTTTTCAAATCGCTCACGCCCAGCTCGAGCAAAGAAGCGTTTTGATAGATTTCCCAATTGATTTTACTGGCCGGAACTTTGGCTGCTTCACGCTGGCGATTGAGTTCCTGAAGGGCCAGAACGTCCAATGCCACCGGGTCTTTACTAATCCAGATTTGGTTCAGGGCAGCGGAATAATGGAGCAAACTGCGCTGCTCGCCTTGATATTGGCATAGGAGCGCATCGGTAATGTTCAGGATCACTTTATCGCCGAGACTGGGAAGTGCGTAAATTTCCGGCAGGGCTGTGGCGAGTCGTTCGCCTTGCTCGAAACGCTGGGTATTATCAACGCTGCCGAGAGCGAGGCTGTAAAGATTTCCCGTCGTCCCCGCGAGGTTATGGTTGAGCAGGGGAACTACGCTGATGATTTTGGTGATTTCTTTGGTCACTAGCTTCGTCACAAAAGAATTTCGCCCGACGCCTTCGGTTTTCTTTCCAAATTCAGAATCGCTCCAGACCAAATTTCCGATGAGCGGACTTTCGTATTGTTTTTTTTCGTCGTAGCCCGCCGCTGCCCCCGCCGCAATTCGGACTTTGTAGAGATCGGCCAATTCGTCGTAGCCCGCGAGACGCAAATGGACCAACTCCTTGTCCCAAATAATAATTTTTTTGGGCGGAACCCCCGCCGCGAGCAAACCTTCAATCACAGTCGCGACGACGCTGGGGCGCGTTCCGCTATTGGCGCCCGGAGCGGAATAAACTTTGATTCCGACGACGTCATTGCTCGAAACCAAACTGCGCCAAGCCAGAGCGAGGTTTGTTTTTCCGGTGAATTGCAACAGGCCGCGATTGACCAGCGCGCGAACTTTTTCCGGTTGAGGCTGTAGGGCTATCGTGGCGGAGGGGTCGCTGGAGAAGACAACGCGCGCGCTCGGCGATTTGCTTTCGTGCGAAAAAATGGTCGTTGCCGCGTTCGCATTCCGCAAAAGCAGGGACAGAAAAATGAATGGCAAATATCGTATAATCACCGCGAAAACTGCGCGTTTCTTGACACTTCGAGCGGCGGATGTTACCACCCTTTCCGATGCTGACCACAAAAAATCGGGCGCAAATTTTCGTCATTTTTTTCCTCGCGGTGATGGTGATGGGAGCTGGATTTGGATGCGCTCCAGCGGGTGCGCGGGCTTTGCGAAAAGGGGAAAAATTGATTCAAGAAGGTAAATATTCTGAGGCAGTTAAAAAATTTGAAGAGGCGACCAAAGAACTGCCCACCAACGCCAAGGCGTGGAACCATTTGGGCTTGGGTTATCAATATGCAGGCGAACCGAAAAAGGCAGCGCAAGCCTATCAACAAGCGTTGACGCTCGACCGAAATCTCGCCGTGGCGCGCCTGAACCTGGGTTCTTTGTATTTGGAGCAGCGCAATTTCCTCGGCGCGATTACCGAACTAACGACCTTCGTGCAGTTGGAACCGAAAAATCCGGACGGTTGGCTCAAGCTCGGGTCTGCGCAAATGCAGTATGCTTCGTTATTTTCGGGCGCAGAAAAAACGCGCCAACTGGATGCGGCGAAAAAGAGTTTGGACTTTTCGCAAAAGTTAGCTCCGTCGGCCGAAGCGTTGAACGCGATTGGCTTGTGGCAGATCCAGCGCGGGCGTTTCCGCGAAGCGATTCCTAGTTTTACCGCTGCATTGCAGGAACAGCCGGGTTACGCGCCAGCCTTGCTTAATCTCGGCGTGCTCTATCACCAATATTTGAATGATCGACGTCTCGCGTTGGAAAATTACCGGCAATATCTGGCCGTCGCAAAACAAGCGCCTGACACCGCGCAGATTCAATCCATTGTCCGCCAACTTGAAGCGGAGATTAATCCGCCCATGGCCGTGACCACGCCCGCTGCTCCGACCGCCGTCAAACCGTCAACGCCGGTCAATTCTTCGCCGCCGGTTATCGTAAAAACTGAAACGAATCTGGCAAAACCGGCTCCAATCACGCGAGTTGCTCCAACCGTTTCCGTTCCAAAAACGCAACCGTTGCCGAAGAAAGAAACGCCGATTGAAGTGGCAAGATTGCCTGATGAATTGCCACCGGTGAAATCTGCCCAGGACATCTTGCCGACCAATTTCAACAAGTCGCCTGACGTCGTTTTGACCTCGCCGAATGCGCCGCCGACGCCGGTTCAAATGACGGAACCGCCACAAAAAGGGACGGGAAAATTATCCAAGCTTAATCCTGTGAGTTGGTTTAAGAAAAAGCCAAAAGCAGTTACGCCGGTGACGGAATTGCCATTGAGCAAACCGACCATTCAAGAGCAATCCGTCGTTGTCGAAAAACCAGTTCAACCAGCGGCACCGCCTAAGCCGGTTTTTCCTCGTTACAAATATCGTTCTCCAGCAAAGCCACGTGAAGGAAACCGGGTTGAGGCAGAACCGTTTTTCAAGCGCGGGGTTCAAGCGCAAAAAGACCGGCACTGGGCTGACGCGTTGGAAGCGTATCGCCAAGCCATAAAATCTGATCCTGCTTATTTTGAAGCGACCTATAATTCGGCACTCGTGGCACGCGACGTCGGAGATCTGTCCGCTTCATTAGCGACTTACGAAAAAGCACTCGCGATCATGCCGGAATCAATCAACTCCCGTTACAATTTTGCGTTCACGCTGCAAGAGGCAGGCTATTTCCAAGACGCCGCCAATGAATTGCAGCGCTTATTGGGGCAGAATCCAAATGAGACACGAGCCCATTTATTATTGGGCAATCTGGCCGCACAACGACTGAGTCAAATTTCGTTGGCGCGGGATCATTATCAGAAAGTCTTGGAAGCCGAACCGCAGCATCCTCAAGCCACGCAAATTCGTTTCTGGCTGGCTTCGCACCCATGATATGCCTCGTGCAATTCATTTTTTGGTAGTATTCCTGCTTAAAACCATGAGTTCCGTAAGGGGTTAATTTATGAAAAATCTGCAATTCAACTACGTTGACGTCATCATATTGATCTTGCTCGTCATCGGCATTTTTCGCGGCCGCAAGCGCGGCATGTCAGAAGAGTTGCTGGCCTTTATGCAGTGGCTGATCATCATTTTCGGCGGTAGTCGTATTTATGAACCAGGCGGAAAAATGCTATCTGATTTTGCCCCGTTCAGCCTCCTGACTTCCTACGTGATTGTGTATGTGACATTCGCCATCATCATGAAAGTGCTCTTTTCCCAGATCAAACGCGCCGTTGGAGAAAAATTAGTGGGCACCAATGCCTTTGGATCATCCGAATATTACTTGGGAATGCTGGCCGGGATGATCCGGTTTGCCTGTGCCATTTTGATGGCCATGGCTTTACTCAATGCTCGTTTGATCACAGATCGGGAACGCGCCGAAACGGCTCGCATGCAGAGCAAAAATTTTGAGGGAATTTCTTTCCCGACCTTCGGTTCGATTCAGCAATCCGTGCTGTACCAATCATTCACCGGTAAGCAGGTCAAAGAGCATTTGAGTTTCGTGCTGATCAAATCGTCCGCGCCCCAAGACATTAAACTTAAACGCAATGACGGCGGCGCGGTAAACGACGTTATCGGCAAGCCTAAATAATTTTCATGGCCGGACTTATCTCGCCTGTCACCCTCGAGCAAGTTCGCGCCGCCAGCGATATTATTGATGTCATTGGCGGATATATTCCGCTGAAACGGAACGGCGCAAACTTCACGGCGCTTTGTCCTTTCCACAAAGAAAAATCTCCCAGTTTCAACGTCAATCCGCACAAGCAAATTTTTCATTGCTTCGGTTGTCACAAGGGCGGTGACGTTTTTACGTTCGTCAAAGATTACGAAAATATTGGTTTCATGGATGCGGTTCGCCGACTCGCGGAACGTGCACACATCGTTCTCGAAACAGAAAAAAATCCCGCCGAACAACAAGCGCGTCACATCAAAGACACGTTGCTCACCATCCATGAGCAGATCACGCAACGCTGGCAAGCCGCGCTCGCCAACGACGCCAACGGCCAAATTGCCCGTGATTATCTCGCTAAACGCGGCGTGTCCGATGAAGCGCAAAAACTTTTTCGTCTCGGTTACGCGCCAGACCTTTGGGACGACACGGTCAATTGGGCGAAGAGTAAAAATTTTGAATTGGCGACGGTAGAGCAGGGCGGATTAGTTGTTCGCAAAGAAGGGAGTGACCGCGTTTACGACCGATTTCGTGGACGATTAATTTTTCCAATCTGCGATGAGCAGGGACGCGTCATCGGTTTCAGCGGACGTATTTTGAGCGGCGACGAAAAAACCGCGAAATACGTCAACTCGCCGGAGACGCCGATTTTCACCAAGGGAAAAGTTTTCTTCGGACTCGATAAATCCAAACGGCCGTTGCTCGACGCGCATTCCGCGATCGTTTGCGAAGGCCAACTCGATCTCATCGCCTGCTTCGTGGCTGGTGTGCAAAACGTCGTCGCCCCGCAAGGAACCGCCTTGACCGCCGACCACGCGCGAATTTTGAAACGCTACGTCGATGAAGTGGTTTTGTGTTTCGATTCCGACAACGCCGGACAAAATGCCGCCGTGCGTTCGCTCGACAGTTTACTCGCATCCGGTTTGGCGGTGCGCGTCGCGACCGTTCCTGCGCCGCATGATCCCGACAGTTTTATCAAAGAATTCGGCGGAGCCGCGTTTCGCGAACTTACCGATAAAGCCGAAGGATTTTTTGATTATTATCTCACTCGCCTTTGTGCCACGAACGACGCCGCCACCGACAAAGGTCGCGTCGCCATATTGCAAAGCATGGCCGAAGCTGTGCGCAAAACCGGCAACGAAGTGTTGTTCGACAAATACGCGCAAAAAACCGCCATGCGTCTGGGCGTCGCTGCGGATGCCGTGCGCAAAGAATTCAAAAAAAGTCCCCGCATCCAACCGTCAAATCGCGAGGACGAAGATTTTGCAATGGAAGAGGAGATCGAAGTTTTGCCACCGTCCATTCAGGAATTTAACTTGCTGAAGTTGGTTTTGCTCCACGATGAAAATGTGGAATGGGCGAAAAAAAATCTGGACCTCAATTGGATTTTGCACCCGAACGTGCGGGAAATTATTTCCCAAAGATTTGCGCTGGAAGATTCCGGTGCATGGATCGGCGCGGCGGCTTTTTTGACGCAGTTGGAAAATTCAGAATCGCAAAATTTGGTCACGCAAGCGCTGGCTGATGAGCGGCCCATTCCCAAGCCAGAAGAGGCCCTCAAAGGTTATCTCGCCAAGCAGGGTGTTGTGGAATTTTTGCGCGACAAATTTATCGAGCGTCAAACCCTTGCCCTGAACCAGCAAATGACCAATCCGGATTTAAAAGTATCCGACCAGATCGCGCTCTTGGAAAAAAAGCACGAGTTGGTGCAGCAAAAAAAACAGCCGCTGGACCGGTTAAAATAATTTCCCCCGACTCAAGACTTAATAAAAAGCATCCGCCAAAATTTTATTCGACTATCTCTCCAGTTCCCTCTTGCAGCTGCCATGGCCGATTCCTAGTATCCGCGCATGGAACTTGTCATCACGCTGATTGTGGTCGGCGCGATTCTGCTCATTCTGGAAACCATTTTGCCGGGACTGATCGCGGGAATTATTGGCCTGTGCTGTTTGATGGCGGGGGTTTATTTCGCGTACGATCGATTGGGCGTGAACATGGGCAACTGGGTTTTGCTCGGCGTCGCAGTCGGACTCGTCGTCGGGGTGATTTGTTGGCTCAAATATTTTCCGAACAGCCGATTAGCTCGTCCTTTGGTTTCAAAAAATACGATTGGCGAAATCGGCACGGCCCGACCGGAATTGCTCAACTTGACCGGAACGGCTTTCACAACTTTGCGTCCGTCAGGCACTGCAATCATTGATGGCAAACGGATTGATGTGGTCACAGAAGGAGCCTTGATTGAAAAAGGAACGGCTATTAAGGTCGTCGCGATCGAAGGTCTGCGGGTTGTGGTTCGGGAAATTTAAAAAAAAAATACTTCAAATTATGGATACAAATTCACTTCTATTGGCCGAAGCTCCGTTTTCGGGAAGCCTGATTGTTTGGGGAGTCGTTCTGGTTTTCATCTTGGTGCTGCTCATTTGGGCATTCAGTTTTTTAAGCATTTTCATCCGCGCCGCCTTTTCCGGAGCGCCGGTTGGCTTCTTCGAGTTGATCGCGCTCAAGTTGCGCAAAGTTCCCGTCGGCATGGTAGTGGACGCGCGCATCACGGCGGTGAAATCCGGGTTGCCCCTCACGATTGACGATCTTTCCACACATTATCTCGCGGGTGGAAATGTTGAAATGGTGGTGCTCGCGCTGATTGCCGCGAAAAAAGCCGGCATCCATTTGGAATTTGATCGCGCCTGCGCCATCGACCTCGCAACGAAAGGCACTGGCCGAACGGTTTTGGAAGCTGTGAAAACTTCCGTGAATCCAAAAGTCATCGACTGTCCAAATCCTGCGTCTGGTCGCGTGACGATTGATGGCGTCGCGCAAGACGGAATCGTGGTAAAAGCAAAAGCACGTGTGACCGTTCGCACGAATCTGGATCGCTTCGTCGGCGGCGCGACGGAAGAAACCATTATTGCGCGTGTCGGCGAAGGCATCGTCACCACGATTGGTTCATCGAAAAGTTACAAAGACGTTTTGGAAAATCCCGACCGCATTTCCAAAACCGTTTTGGACAAAGCGCTCGACAGTAATACCGCGTTTGAAATTTTATCCATCGATATTGCAGACGTGGATGTCGGCGAAAATATCGGCGCGAAATTGCAGGCTGAACAAGCCGAAGCGAACAAATTAATTGCGCAAGCGCACGCCGAAGTCCGTCGCGCCGCCGCTGTGGCCGTGGAGCAGGAAATGTTGGCGCGAGTTCAGGAAATGCGCGCGCGCGTTGTCGAAGCTGAAGCGCAAGTTCCACTCGCGATGGCAGAAGCCTTCCGTTCGGGCAATCTTGGCGTGATGGATTATTACAAAATGAAAAATGTGCAGGCGGACACGGGAATGCGCGAAAGCATCGCTGGCGGCGGAACGGCCGGTGGACAAAAACCCAGTGGAAGTTAACTGCTTCGATGGAAGGGCGCGCCGGATTATTGGCGCGCCCAAAACTGCGTGTCTCCTGCGGTTTTATTTTTTAAATAATTTTGTCGCCACTCCATGCGGGAACGTTTCCCCCGCCCGTTCGTTTGCAGGGAGTCGACGATCCACCATTCGCGTGGCACTTTCCATGCAGGCAGTTTGGTCAGTAAAAATTGTTTAAGGATTTCTGCTGTAAGTCTCCCGCTCACGGCGACGCACGCCACGATTGATTCACCTCGCTCGGCATCTTCGCTGGGGACGCCAAAAACCAAACTGTCCGCGACCTCGGGGTGCGCGAGCAGAGCGGTTTCGATAAATTCCGGCGAGATTTTTCTCCCGGCCACATTGATTTGATCTCCCGCCCGGCCGAGTAAATAAATTTTGCCCTGACGAATTTCTGCGAGATCGCTGGTGACAAAGTGTCGTTCCGCCAAGGTTGTTTCTGAGGTTGGCCAATACGTTTCGCCCACCGCCGCGCTGCAAATTTCCAAGCACTCTTTTTGGTTCACCACGACCTTCACATTTTTCATCGGCTCGCCTGCAAAACTGGGATCTTTACGAGGGCAATCGCTGGAATCATAAGCGATCCCGCCGCACTCCGATGCCCCGTAAAAATTGTGAATCTTGACTCCGCACTTTTCAAAAACTTCTTTTTCCAGCCCGAGCGGTAGTGGCGCGCCAGCCGAGATCGCGAGTTGAATATTTTTTGGAATCGCGTCTGCACCTAGCCATGCCCGCCATAACGCAGGAACCGCTGGCAAAGTGATTTTTTCAAACTGCGCGGCGGCGGCGCGAATGGTCTCCGGCAGGGTTGATTCCGCGAGGACGAGCGGAATCCCGTGCAGCAAAAGCGGCAAAACCAGATTGGAAAAGCCATAAGAATGCGCGAGGGAAATCACAGCGAGATTCGGGGCGTCTTTTTGAAGCATCATCGTCTGGACAATGTTTTCCGCGTCAGCCGCGAGCTGTTCCGCGGTGAAAGCGATGACGCGAGTTGGTCCAGTGCTGGCCGAAGTTAATTTGAGATGGACGCAATTTTTTGGCAAATCCGCAAATGTCGGTGCTGATTGGCCCGCATCGAGTGGACAAATAATTTTTCCAAAACGCCATCCCTGCAAAACGGAGAAAATAAATTTTGAGGTAATGCCTTCCGGAAAAATCACGCGCTCCGTCGGCGGCGAGCTGGATTCCGCAATTTCTGCCAATTCTGAAAAAGTCCAACGTTGGCCGCTTGCCAGATCGTAGAGGGCGGTTTCATTTGGCAAATCATTCGCGATTTGTCGCCAACGTTTGTAAAGCATTGTCAGTGTCGTAGCGTAATACTACTGTCTGCGGCAAGTATGATGTGGCTGAAGTTAAAAAATTACTGTCGCAAAATGCGCATTCCAGTCGCGTGGCTCGTGTTGGGACTTTCCGTTTTTGTGATGGTCGGTTGCGCAACTTCTCAGCCCAAGAAAACTGCGGCCCGTTCTTTCGATTTTGCCACAGACACATTTTCTTACAGCAACCAACTTTCCTGGGAATATTTTTTTGACGCCAATGGAAAGTGGGTTAACGCCAAGCGCGTGCCTCCCCCTGAATACAGCCAGCATTGTTTTGTCATCGCCCACGCCGCGAAACAATTTTTCAAACACGCCCAGTTTGATGTGAATGCTCCAGTCGCCGACGAGAAAACGTATTGTCGTTTAATTCACGAAATCGTTTTGGGTGGAGATTTGCGACCCGCCTCGAAGAAAATCATCGTTCCGGGTTACGCTAATTTGCGCGAGTTCAGTCGCGCTCAGGAAAAAGTTCTCAAACAGGAATGCGGAGGCGCCTGGCGCAGTTATTTTCAACGAGGCCATTGGCGAATCATGCTGCCGTTTTCGAGGCGGAATCAGGAAAGAACGAGCAAGAAATTGATTCGCGCGCTTGATGAAAAAGGAGCGATCGTGGTTCACGTAGTTCGTTTTCCCCAACTCACCATCAACCACGCACTCATGCTGGCCGGTTATAGACAGAAAGAAAAAATTATTGAATTTCTGGTTTACGATCCCAACGCGCCGCATGAAGTGAGCCTGCTCACCTATAACCGGGCGAGTTGCACATTTTTTCTTCCGAGCAATGCTTACTTTTACGGCGGGAAAGTTAATGTTTACGAGATTTACCGCGCCTGTTTGTATTAACCCGCTGCACCAAATCGATATGAAATTAATTTCTCCGCTTCGTTGGGTTTTGTTTCTGCCCCTGAGCTTTTTCGCTTTTGCGAATTCCGCATTGGGCCAGGAAACTATTCCAGCCGCTTCCTTTGCCCATTTTGATCGTCAAGCGCGCGCCGGTTATTCGATGTCGGTTGTTTTTTTTGGCGGCTCGTTGTCCTGGGGCGACGGCGCGAGCGATCCCGAACGCACCAGCTTTCGCGCGTTGATGCAAAGTCATCTCCAACAAAAATATCCCAAAGCGCACTTTGCTTTTTACGACGCAGCCATTGGCGGAACCGGCTCCAAGCTCGGTATGTTTCGGGTTGATCGCGACGTCCTCTCACACAAGCCTGATTTAGTTTTTTTAGATTTCACCATCGAGGACAACCTTCGCGGAACTGACCGCGAAACCCTGGCTAGTTACGAGCGAATTTTGCGCGAGTTGATTACCGCTGGCGTTCCCGTGGTCCAGATTCTGGCAGGGACGAAAGAATATTTCGGCCCAGATTGGAAACATCTCGGACCGCAACGCTTTCGCGATCATCTTGAGATGGGCGACCTCTATCGCACCGGAATCGGAAACAGTTTTCCGCTTATTCAAAGATATTTGAGCCGCGAAAGGCGCAATCGTGAAAAGATTTGGCCCCAAAATGAAACGAATCCAAACGACATCGGTCATCAATTTATCTTTGAAGCGGCGCGCGATGGATTGGATCAGGCTATTCGCGAAAAACGGTTATGCAATTTGCCGCAAAATGCAGTTTTCGCGGACGAACACACCAATCGGTTTCAGTTTTTTCCAGCCACCTTTCCACTTCCACTCGGCTGGCAGCGCGCAAAAACACTTCGTCCTGCGATGACGGCGGTGGAAATTTCCAATGGTTGGATGAATGAAGTGGCTCTTTTCGATGCGAAGGAACGCGGAATTGTGCAACCAATTCACTTGAAGTTTAACGGGACATTTCTAGGAATTTTGGGCGAAGCAGACCGGCACGGCCTCGGTTTTAGATTGGTGATTGACGGCGAGACGATGCCGCACGCTGCCAAGCCCAAGAGCGAAATATGGCCGACAAGTACCATTCCTTTCGGCGGGAACGAACGTTTTTTCTGGTACGAAATTTCAGATCACCTCAAACCCGGTCGTCACACGGTGGAAATTTGGCCGGTGATTCCAGACAGCATGGAACAGGGCCAACTTCGCATCGAAAGCATTTGCGTGGCGGGGCCAGATACCGAATCGCCGCAAAGTATCGCGGCGGAAGCCATTTCCTATTGAAGGCTCAGTCCAAGCGCTCACGTCCCGGATAACCGGACTCGAGATCGTGCCAAAACTCGATGTCCGATTCACCCTTTTCCCAGCAGAGAAGGATTTCTTTTCCATTTCTCAACGCAGGAAAATCAATCAGTCCACGATCCAAATCTTTAATTTGAATCCCGCGCGCACTGAATTCCTGAACCACTGCCTGGAAATCTGCTCGCCGTTTAATGGAAGTGTTGACGGTTTCGC
Source organism: Limisphaerales bacterium (assembly GCA_046595315.1). GTDB lineage: Bacteria > Verrucomicrobiota > Verrucomicrobiia > Limisphaerales > CANJXF01 > CANJXF01. Next base: position 5,564 of record JBKJOZ010000270.1, on the reverse strand, counting down.
CCCCAACATCATTTCCCGAAGAGCCTAAACTGGTCAGGCGAACGTCGAGTTTGGAAAGCTGCCTTTGCAGCGACTGAATTTCATCGAGCCATTTGTGCACGGACGGCAATAGCATCCGCGCTTCTTCAATCGTGTAATGCTTTGAAAATTGGAAACTCACAAAGACGAATTGGCCTGAAGTTTTTTTCGGATGCTTTCGCTCGGTTCGATGGTCAGCGATTTTTGCCACGCTTCCCGCGCTTTGCCCGTTTGTTTTAATGCCCGATAAACATCACCAATGTGATCATAAACGGCGGCATCCGGATCTTCACTAAGTGCCGCCGCTTGCAACAGATGTTCCAAAGCCGATTCGTGCTCGTTCAACTTGTATAAAACCCAACCAAGACTATCGAGGTAAGCCGCATTTTTGGGTTCCAGTTTTACAGCGCTTTCGATCAACCCGCGCGCTTTCTCGAGGTTGACCCCGCGTTCGGCCCACATATAGCCAAGGTAATTCAACGCTTCGGGGAAATTGGGTTCCATCTCCAAACATTTTTGAAAATATTTTTCGGCCTGCTCGTAATCATGGTTGCGCTCCAAGGTCGTGCCGACTTGAAAATAGAACACGTGAGTCAGCCGCTTTGCATCGCTGATGGTGCCAATGCTTTCAGCGACGGTAAAATGTTTCAGTGCCTCTGGAAAATTTTTCAACCGCGAAAACGCCAAGCCGGTGAAAAATTCCGCCGTAAAATTGTTTGGAAATTTCGCGCGAGCTTTTTCCAATGTTTTCAACGCTTCGCCCGCTTGATTGAGATTGATCTGCGATCCGGCCAAATCGAAATAGGCCTGCTCCATTGCGGGATTCACCACGATCGCTCGCTCAAAGCAGTTGGCTGCTTTCGCATAATTTTTTTCGTCATAAGCAAACGTGCCGAGATAATACCAAGCCTCGGGATAACGCGTCGGACTGTCGCGCACGATGGCCTCCAACTGGTCAATCGCTTTCGATTTGTCGCTGCTCTTGAGATAAATATTCGTCAGTTTTTCGCGAATCGCATCGCGCATCAGGGGTACGTCGCGAAATTCGCTGAGTAATGTCAGGTAAATTTCTGCGGCTTTTTTTCCATCATCAAGTTGCGCGAATGTGTCCGCCATTTTCTGGCGAATATTGGGATTGGCTGGCTTTAAATCCGACGCGCGGTTCAGAACGTCCAATCCGCGTTGTTTCAAAACCTCAGCCTCCTTTGGTTGCGCGGGCATAGCCTTTCCATATAAATCGCCAAGTTGAATCAGAAAAAGAGCCTCGCTGTTCGTCTGCCGCGATGCATTGTTTAGAAATTTGACGAGGTCACCGCTCCGGCCGGTTTTTAGAAGTATGTCGGAAAGGGTCTGGTAACCAGAAATCGATTGAGGTGTTTTTTTAATCGCTGTTTGGCTGGCGTTCATTGCTAAGTTGGTTTTTCCGGCGGCAAGGTAAGCGCGCGCCAGCCATGAAAAAATATTTCCGGAAGCATGGGGCTTTTGCGACGCGAGCAATAAAACTTCGACCGATTTTTCCGGATGTTTGAGATCCAGAAAACGTTGACCGACTTCCATTGCCAACATTTCGTTGGCAGGATCAGCGAGGGCTGCCCGGTAAAATTCTTCCAGAGCCAAATCCGATTTGTCGTTTATTTCATAGCTGATGCCGGTGGCAAATCGCGCGAAAGCTTCCGACCGTTGGTCAACCTCAGGAACCGCAGGGATTTCGTCTCCCTCAATACTCGCCTTCTGGGAAGCGGATATATTCCGAGAGGTGGTTGAAAGTTCGCTACTGAGACAACCTGAAACCAGCAGCGAAACCAAAAGGAAGCAAAAAAGAAGCGAAGATTTCATGACTGTCGGAGCAAGAAAAAACAGCGCAGCCTGTGTCGCAGGCTGCGCCCGACTAAATTAAATTTGCCGAACCGCAGTGGCTATTTCTGCCAAGTGCGCTTCTTATGCCGATTGGCGCGAAGCTTCTTGCGACGTTTATGTTTATTGATTTTGGCTTTACGACGTTTTTTTAGTGAACCCATATTTTTAAGCTGCGGTTAATATACGACTTTGTTGAGAGGATATTCAATGATTCCTTCTGCGCCAGCTTCTTTTAGCTGCGGAATCAATTCGCGAACAACATGTTGGTCAATGATGGTTTCGACGGCCACCCAACCCGATTGGCTCAACGTTGAAATAGTCGGATTGCGCAAAGCCGGCAAAGTTTTCAATAACTTTTCCAGATTTTTTTGCTCAATGTTCATCTTCAAACCGACTTTGGCTTCCGCTTCCAGCGCGCCCTTGAGCAACAACGATAACGTCTCAATTTTTTTCCGTTTCCAATCGTCTTTCCAGGCGGCGTGATTGACAATCAACCGTGGAGTCGAAGTCAAAAGCGTTTCCACGATGCGCAATTTGTTCGCGCGCAGGGAAGAGCCAGTTTCCGTAATTTCGACAATGGCATCGACGAGTTCGTGAGCTTTGACTTCGGTCGCGCCCCATGAGAATTCTACTTCGGCTTCCACGCCGTTTTTCTGCAGATATTTTTTCGTCAGGTTGACAACTTCCGTTGCAATCCGTTTTCCCGCGAGATCTTTGACGCTTTTGATCGGTGATTCTTCCGGCACGGCCAAAACCCAGCGCGCGGGTTGCCGCGTCGCTTTGCTGAACAAAAATTCGCCAACTTCGTGGACATCCGAATTGTTTTCCTGAACCCAATCATGGCCCGTGATACCGCAATCCAAATAGCCGTGCTCGACGTAGCGGCTGATTTCCTGCGCGCGAATCAAACGAATTTCCAATTCGTCATCATCGACATACGGCACATAGGAACGGCTGCTGATTTTGATGTTGAAACCGGCCTTGGCCATCTTCTCGATGGTTGCTTCCTGCAAGCTGCCCTTCGGCAAGCCAAAGCGTAATTTATTATTCATCTTCTACTTTACGGAGAATCTTTTTAGCGCGTGGTCGAGAATACTTTTTCTCAGAGTCTTTCACCCGCGTCACTGGATTGATTTGCCATTTGCGACGCGGCAAAGCGACTTTTTTCTTTTTTACATTTTTCATTAAAACTGAATCCTTGCGGCAAATGATTTTCAGGATTAGCAATCGTTTATGAAAGTAGAAAAAAGTCTGCAGTCTTTCCTGCAGCATTGGGGAAATCGGATCGGTTTGCGACTGCTCGGCCTTGTTTTTATGATAACCTGCGTTGGTTTAATCCGACGGTATGTATTCGATGAAAATTTCGACATCATAGCTTCCCTCAATCACACCATTCCTCTGTGTTTGGTCTCTTATCTTTTTGGCATAAGGCATGGTCGACGAGGAGACTACCAAGAGAAGTTCAGAAAAGATTAACTTTGAGTAATCTCACGAAAATCATTTTTCCAAATCGTTTGCCGTCCCTCCACTAGCACTTCGCCGCGCGCCAATGCGCCGACCGCCTTGGGATACAATTCCCATTCGGCCTGTTGAATACGTTCATGCAACGTATTCGCCGTGTCGCCCGCCAGAACAGGAACCGTTTGTTGCGCAATGATGGGGCCGGTGTCCACGCCTTGATCCACAAAATGAACCGTGCAACCGGTGAATTTCACGCCGTAATCGAGCGCTTGTTTCCACGATTCCAGACCCGGAAATGCGGGCAGCAGCGACGGGTGAATATTCACCACGCGATGGGCAAAGATGCGGAGAAAATCGCCTTTCAAAATTCGCATGAAACCGGCTAAGACAATCAAATCGACGTTGGCATCCCGGAGCGTGTTGATGAAGGCGCGTTCCGCCTCGTCATCGAGTTTCGTGCGAAATTTTCCGGGTGCAATAAATTCAGCGCGCAAGCCACGTTCGCTGGCACGTTGCAAAATTCCCGCGTCAGCCACGTCGCTAATGACGACGGCAATCTCCGCTGGGATTTTTCGCTGGGTGCAGGCATCGGAAATCGCGACAAAGTTCGAGCCTTTGCCGGAGCCCAGCACACCTAAACGAAACTTTTTCTCATGATTCACTCGCTTTGTTTCCCGCACAAATTGCAAGGCCGCAAGTGGAATCGCCGCCGAAAATGCCACAGAGCCACAGAGGACGCAGAGGCAAAAATTCATTTCTCTCGGTGTGCTCTGTAACTCTGTGGCAAACAATTTCTTTCCGATTTTATTGAATCAAATTAAACATCAGCCATGTCGAAAAATTATTGGCTCGTGAAATCGGAACCCGAATCTTACTCGTGGGCCGATTTTGTGAAGGACGGCAAAACCGCCTGGACCGGGGTGCGAAATTTTCAGGCGAGAAATAATCTTCGCGCCATGAAAAAGGGCGATCCTGTTTTATTTTATCACAGCGTCAGCGAGAAACAGGTCGTCGGAATTGCGCGTGTGCAAAAGGAGTTTTATTCCGACTCGACGGCGAAAGAAGGTGACTGGTCGTGCGTGGATTTGGTTCCCGTAAAATTGTTAAAAACGCCCATTACTTTGGAAAACATCAAGACCGACAAAATTCTGAAAGACATTCCGCTCGTTCGCCAATCACGGCTCTCAGTCACGCCGTTAAATGAAGTGCAATTTCAACGAGTGCTTGAGTTGGCGGAAACGAAATTGTGAAATGCCGCGAGAACACCCAAAATTACATTTTGTGTTTCGCCATTTGCCAGATGATGCGCGCGCCATGAATCAGCGCCAATATGATTAAGCCGATTCCGGAAAAGTGTTCCAGCCGCAATAAAGTTTTATCCGTGAACTTCCGGTGACCCCGCGAGACCGCGTAACTCAAGCTTAGAAACCAAAGACTCGCGCCCATCGCTACGCCGAAGACGCACGAAAATTTTGCCGGGCCATCGGGTTCTACCCAATCGCGAGAAATAAAATTGGCCGCGAGAATTATCCAAAATAAAAGGACGCCGGGATTGCCGATGACGCGCACGAATCCGATCATGAAGGCGGAGTGGGGGCGCAATTTTTCTTCGATTCGCTCTTCAATTTTATTCGTTGTTTTAACGGCATTTGATTTCAAAAACCTGATGCCGAGATAGAGGAGAAAAACGAAACTGATTAATTCCATCGCCGCTTTGACGAGTCCTTTTTGGAAAAAGGAAGCAAAGCCGGTAAAGGCGAGCGTGCAGTAAATGAGGTCTGCCGTAATCGCTCCGATTGCAATGAGTGCCGCCCAGAAAAAACCGCGCCGCGCGCCTTCATGGATGATGGTGAGATTGACCGGGCCAACCGGAATCGAAAGGAGAATGCCACTGATAAAACCAGTCAAAGCCGCCAATACATTTGGATGCAGGTCAAACATGGTCAACTGGTGATCGGTGGAGCGTCGTCTTCGTCATCTTCGTCTTCAATTTCATGACGCATCCGTCGCGAAATGTGAGGGCGAACAAATCCGTAAAGCAAGTAGGCGGTAAAAACAATTGGCAAAACGACTTGCAGAATTTTATCCCAAAACAGAATGAAAAATCCGATTAACAAAACGATGACGATCATTTTTGTGAACGTGCGTTTGGCGCGGAAGTCGAGGGTTTTGAATGTGGGATATTTAACTTCGCTGACCATCATCAGGGAAAGGAAAACCATGATGAC
>JBKJOZ010000245.1:0-5342 GCA_046595315.1 Limisphaerales bacterium | reverse complement strand
ATCGCTATCGCCCGCGCTCGTTCGATTGGCCATGCCTGCGCTTGGATCAAAATCCGCCGTGCCGCGAAAGTTTCCGCAGATGTGCGCATTGTTGGAAGCGTCGAGCCAAATGCCTCCTGGAATTGCGAGATCCGGTTGCGTGCCGCCCGCGCGAATCGCCCAGATGTTCGTTCCACTGGGCGCATACTTCGCAAGAAAAATATCCTGTGCGCCCGCGCTCGTGAGATTTGTTGCCGCGCCGAGCGGATCGAAATTCACCGTTGTATTGAAAAATCCGCTGACAAAAATGTTGTCCGCCGCGTCGTGAGTGATGGCGACATTTTGATGTCCACCGCTGCTGCCGAGACTGAAAGCCCAAACCAGATTTCCATTCGCATCATACTTCACCACGAAACCATCAGTCGTGCCGACACTTGTGAGATTCGATACGCTTGCCCCAGAGTCCACGTCAGCCGTGCCGCTGAAGAATCCAACTGCGATGACATTCCCCGCCGAATCCACCGTCACGTCAAGCGCCTGATCATCGTTCGTGCCACCGAAACCGCGCACCCAGAAAAATGCGCCGTCGGAAGAATATTTTACCAGATAAACATCGCGGCTCCCCGCGCTCACCAAATTGTTTACTCCCGCGCCCGGATTGAAATCACATGTCGCCGAAAAATATCCGGCGACATAAATGTTGCCCGTACCATCCAACGAAACACTGTGTGGAATATCCACGACCGAGCCGCCGAAGCGAAATGCCCAAAGCAATTTTCCCTGCGAATCATACTTTGCGAGAAAGTTGTCCACGTTTCCGGCGCTGGTGAGATTGGTCGTATTCGGGCCGGGATCGAAATCCACTGTGCCAGTGAAGTAGCCAGCCAGAATTATATTTCCTTGAGAATCCACAGCGAGGTCTTTGCCGTAATCGACGCCTGTGCTGCCAAGACTGAATGGAAAATCGGCGCGCACGAAATGCGTCAGCATCAAAAGTTGGAGTAAAATATTAACGACTCTTCGCACCGGAGTTGGTGACGGATGCCGGAAGCGACGGTTACCTCAGTTCGGGGAAATATTTTTCGCTTTAGCTTTGACGCGCATTTCGTCGAGCATTTTCTCGAATTCTACTTGCTGCTCGGGCGTAAGTTCTTGCGCAACTTTGCCGTTCATCTGTTTCTTCACGCGAATGATTTCAGCGACCGTCTGGGCGCGAACACGTTTCAATTCCACCGCAGTTTCACTAAAAACAGGTCTTAATTTTTCCATCTGCTCGGGTGTAAGTTTCAGTCGATCTTCATAACTTTTTAAAGTCGCCGCAGGCCACTTTTCGATGAGGGGCGCGGATTCCGCAACCACCTTTCTCGGCGACAAAATGTTTCCGGTGATTCCGCCCATCACAAAAATTCCCATGAGCGAGACAACGATTTTCAAACGACTTGATGTATTCATGGTTTCAAAGCTTCCTGAATGATGTTGTCGGCGAGAACAGTTTCCTGTGTTTCAACATTGCGAACATCGCCCACTCGAACGATGACGCTCAACAGCGTTACCAAGCCAGCCAAACCCAACGCGCGCCACGTTAACCTTCGCCAGAGTTCAGCGATGGATGGCGATTCGGAAGCCAACCACCTCGCTACAACGCGCCTCTCGAAAGCGGGCGGAATTTCCGCTTCCATTTGTTTTGGAACTTGTTTGGCCACTCTAACAAGTTTGTCCCAATTACTTTTTTTTGAGTCTCCTTGATTCATAATTTTCCTTCCAACTCAGCGAGGCGCTTTTTCATTTTTCGACGAGCGCGAAACGCGCGGACTTTGATAACCGCTTTGTTCCAGCCCGTAATTTGCTGGATTTCAGCAACGGACTTTTCTTCCAGATCCAACAACGTGATGACCAACCGATCCTGCGGGGAAAGTTCCTGTAAAAGTTTGGAAATAATTTCTTTGGCGTCAGCCCCCTGCGACGGTTCCGGCTGATTTTCGCTTTGCAAAATGTTTTCCAAAACATCCGCTTCGTTCTCGGATAAATCCGCCCAGCGAAATTCCGGCCGAACCCTTTGCGCGCGCAGTTTATCTACGCACGTGTTCACCACGATTCGGGAAACCCAATGTTCAAAAGAAACTTCACCACGAAATTGTTCCAGCTTTGCGAACATTTTCATAAAAACATCCTGTGCCAAATCCTCCTCAGCCTCGCGGCGCGGCAAATGGGCGCGAATAATTTTGATAACCAATGGGTAAAGGTGCGCCACCAATTTGCGCGCCGCGTCTTCGTCGCGCTGCCGGACTTGAGCAAGACACCGGGGCAAATCGAAATTGCCCTCAGCCATAATTCAGTTGAACAAATCTCCAACACATAGCTGGTGACGGCTAAGCGACGTAACGGTTACGCAACAGTCACGAAGTTCACGAACATTAACAAACACCCTTGCAGCCGAATAGATTTCGTTCGCGAATAATTTGTGCGACTTGAGGCGGGACCATTTCCTCCCAGGATTTGTCGCCACTGCGAAGTTTTGTCAAAACGTCACGCGAAAAAATCGGCAAACAACGCTCGTCGTAATCGCGCAGACTTTCGATAAAACGATTTTCGACAAGGTAGGCGTGCAAGTGGCGGAGGTTGGGCGCAACGCGTAGATTTGTCGCCGAAATCAGCGAGCCGGATTTCTCCTCGAGCAACGGATAGACGTAAAGTTTCAAATCGTTTTTGAACATGCGCCCAAACGATTCCAAAATGCCGCCCTGCAAATTGGTGTAATATTTTTCGTCAAAAATTTCCTGCAAACTCGGCACGCCCATCGCAATACCGATCATCTTTTTGGTGTAACGAAAGAAGTAAGCGGCGAGTCGGTAATATTCTCCGAAGTCTGAAATCAAAACGGTTTTGCCCATTGCCGCCAAAATATCCACACGATCGAGAAAATCCTGTGGATCGATTTTGTCGCCCTCGGTCAAATTTTTCAGCGTCATTTCCATGAGCGTCAAAACTTCTTCGCCCTCGACTTTGGGCTCTTGCACGAATTGCGCTTGAGCGCAGCGCAACATATCCAGAGTAATTTTTGTGATAGGACGGAAACTGCCACGCTCAACAAGAATACATTTTTTGTAAAAGGCGTCCGCAGGTTGGATGACGTCGCCATTAGCCGTGAATAAAACGGCGTTGGTCAATCCACGTTGCACCAGTTTGAGCGCCATCAGACGGTTATCGAGTTTCTCAAAACACGGTCCGGAAAACTTGATCATGTCCACTTCGATGCGGTCTTTGCCCACGTTGTCCACGAGCGAAATAATCAACGCTTCTGGATCGTCGTGCAGATAGAGCGCGCCGTAGATCAGATTCACGCCGAGGATGCCAAGCGCCTCTTGTTCCTGTACGTTTTCTTTATCCCAAAGACGAACGTGAATGATTATTTCAGAAGGCTTTCCTTGAGGTTCAGTTTGAAAACGAATTCCTAGCCAACCATGCGCGTCGTTTTGCTGCGTGTAACTGCGAGCCACCACGGTGTCCGCAAAAATAAAAAATTTTGTGCTCGCTCCGCGTTTTTCGTTCAACCTTTCCAGCAGCAAATCGTATTCGCGCTCCAACATGGTTTCGAGCCGCTCGCGACTAACGTATCGCTCCGCCGGACCATAAATTGCGTCGCTGATAATCATGTCATAAGCCGACATCGATTTGGCAATCGTGCCCGAAGCACCGCCGACGCGGAAAAACCAACGCGCCACTTCCTGCCCTGCCCCAACTTCGGCAAACGTCCCGTATTTGCTGGGATCGAGATTGATCTGCAACGCTTTTTGATGCGTGCCCAAAGCTTCTTTTGTCATGGCAATGAATTTAGTCTGGCGCTCACTCAACACAAACGCTGTTCGAGAAATTAAATCGAAACGACCGTTTTATTTTTGTGCGATTCAAGCGCGGCAGCAAAAAGTTCATGGCTTGCAACGGCTTCGTCTGGTGTGACGCAACCCATGCGATTTCCCAAAGCTCCCGCGCGTTCCGCCGCATAAGCCGCCCACATTTGCAAAAAACAATCGGGAAAACCGGCTTCGAAAATTCCGCCAGTGATCGTCGGAAAAGCCATCTGATGACCAAGGTCGGTCTTTTGCCAAATTTGTTCTTTGCCGCGTTGAAATGTCCAAAGCGTTTTCGGCTCCTTCGTGCTGTAACGCAAACCACCATCCGTGCCGAGAACTTCGATCCACCACGTATTCGTTTCGCCGGGAGCCATGCGTTTCATTTCCAAACGCATCGGAACTTCCTGTCCGTTCACCACGACATCGGTGTGCAAAAGCGCGTTGTCCCAAGTGTCGCAACCCGCCATGCCGCCTTTGCCGTCGGGACGTTCGGTGTAAATCTTTTGGAGCTGCGCGAAAACGCGTTTCGGATTCCAGCCTAGTCGAAACGGAACATGAACGACGTGCATTCCCAAATCGCCCATCACGCCAATTTCGCCACAGAATTTATTTTGACGCTTCCAGTTAATCGCCTTCGTCGGATCAAGATCGCTCGAATGCCAAAAGCAGGAATGGATTTCCAAAAGCTTTCCGAACTGGCCGGATTGCGCGGCTTGGAAAACACGTTGCGCGCCGGGCAGAAATGGAAATTCCGAACTGCAACGAACAAAGCGTCCTGATTTTTTTGCAGCATCACGAATCGTTTTCGCCGCCGCCAAATCAATGCCGAACGGTTTTTCCGCGAGTAAATCTTTCCCGGCATTCAAGACATCGAGATAAAGTTTTTCATGGAGATTGTGCGGAACGGCGACATAGACCACATCCACATCCGGCGATTTTAAAAGTTCGGTGTGATCTTTGGTGAGCAATTTGACCGTCGGAACTTTCTTAAACCAATCGAGCAATTTGTCCTGCAAATCACAGACCGCCACGAGTTCGACTTGCACCGGAAAATCTTCCAAGACACGCTCCCATTCGCGCGCGCCGTGCAACACACGCACTATTTCGACGCCATCGGGAAGCGGAAAATAAAACACCAGATAGTTTCGAAATCCTATTACCGGCCAGAACCGCATATTCTGCAAGCGTGAATTCGGATGGCGAAGCGCAGTTCCCATCTCCGGCATTTTCGATAATTGCGCAAAGGCTCTCTCCGTTGCATCCAGAAAATTATCGGCGGCGGTCGGATCATCCGCCGCAATATAAGAACCGCAATCGACCAAATCCTGTTTCGCGGCGGGGCGCTTGATGATGGTCATCCGTTTTTCCGAGTAGCGTTCGCGCGGACTCGTTCCCGGATTTCAGCCCAGTCGGAATTGGTCATGGGCGTCGGCTCGCCACTTTCCAAACCTTCAATCAGCTTGGCTTCGATTTCCTTGCGAATCTCACGACGACGCGCTTCGTCAACAAGAG
>JBKJOZ010000231.1:0-2908 GCA_046595315.1 Limisphaerales bacterium | reverse complement strand
GGCGCGCGCAACTTTGCAAGCGGGAGCAGTGCTCAGTTCCAATTGGACACTGCCAATGTTGCGAGGCGTCGTTCAGGAAGGTTCCACTTCATATCGCGCCGGTCTCATCATCAAAAGCACTGTCGATATTGAAAACGTTTGTCACTGTCGCCAATCGCGCGAGTGGGGGACGATTTGCACTCATTCAGTTGCAGTCGGTTTGCATCATTTGAAACGTGGGCAACCGGAAACTATTTCTGCGCCCGTTCAAACCAACAAACGAGCCGCGCCAACAAAACCGGTTCAGCGTCTCCTGCGCGCTAGCGAGTCCGAATCAGGGGAACCGTTGGAATTATTTGTTATTTTTCCACCGAACCTAGCTCCCGCTCTCGACAAAGGAAAAGTGATGCTCTGCTTCGAAGCGAAATGGAAGAACGGGCGCACGCCGCTGAGTTCATTGCCGAGAACGGTGGCGTTTCAACTGTCCGCCGCCGACTCAGAATTATTGGACGCGCTCGAAAAAATTTCTCCAACAGAAATTCCCGCGATGATGATGCTCGACGCCTCTTCGTTTGCCGAATTGCTCCCGCACCTCGCCGAACATCCGCGACTCACGCTCGGAAAGGCGCAACCGATCCGAGTGTTGCGCGAGCCATTTCGTTTGAAGCTGCGAGCTAATCTGGAAAAATCTGGTGAAATCATTTTGTCACTCGCCGAAAAAAATGGGACTGCAAAAGTGTTGGCAGGAGCCACGACCTGGATTTTTGAAAACGGAACTTTTCAACCGTTGCCCAAAGCGGCCGCAGAGATTCTCGCGACGGGGGCGTTGAGTTTACCCCGGAGTCGCATTCCACAATTTCTGAGTCAGGAATGGGGAGCGCTCCAAAATAATTGCGACGTAGAGGCGAATTTTTCGCTCGAAGATTTTTCGCTTGCGCCGCAACAGCCGAAATTTCTGCTCAACCTCGCCGGTGGACTCGCGCAATTGCACGCGCAACTCCAATGCGCGTATGGCAATCGCAACATGACGCTCGGCGTCACCTCGAAAGACGAAATGCTTTGGCTGGCGGATCCGACCAATCCGACGCGGTATTCAACTCGCGATCTGGCGGCGGAACAAAATGCGCTCGGACGTTTGTTGCGCTCCGGTTTTTCTGCACCTGATTCGCAAGGCCGCCTGCAACTCATGGGGCAAAACGGCGTGCTGAATTTTTTCGCGCGCGACTATCCGCGATTGCAAAAAGAATGGAGCGTCACGTTAGAAGAACGTTTGCAATTCAGCACCTCGAAAAATCTCGAATGGGTTGAACCGGAATTCCAAGTCACATCGTCGGGCGTGCAATGGTTTGATCTGAACGTTTCTTTTTCGTCCAACAGCGGCGAACGTTTTTCTCCGACTGAAATTCAACGACTCGTTTTGTCCGGCCAAAGTCACACCCGTTTGAAAAATGGAAAAATTGCCGTGATTGACACCGGCGCGGTGGAAGAATTGCAGGAAGTTTTGCTCGACGCCGCGCCGGAACAACACGCGAATGGTTATCGATTGAACAACGCGCAAGCCGGTTTTCTCGAGACAACTTTGCGCGAAAAAAACGGGTGGCAAATTCAAGCGCCGACGGATTGGACAACCCGCGCCAAACAACAAAGTGGCGAAGCGAAAATCGAATGTCCGCCGCTCGGCGATTTGGAATCGGTGCTGCGCCCGTATCAAAAGCACGGCGTGGCTTGGATGCATTTTCTGCGCGCGAACGGGTTCGGCGGAATTCTCGCCGACGAAATGGGTTTGGGGAAAACGTTGCAGGCGCTGGCATTTTTGCGGTCGATTTCCTCACGCACTTTGCCCGCTTTGGTGGTGTGTCCGACGAGTCTGGTTTTCAATTGGGTTGCCGAAGTGAAAAAATTTACGCCAGAACTAAAAGTTTTCGCGCTGCACGGCACAGATCGCCATTCGCTTTTCGAGAAAATTTCCGAAGTAGATTTGGTGGTGACGAGTTACGCGTTGATTCGTCGTGACGCGGAAAAATATCGTGATCTGGAATTCGACACGGTGATTCTCGATGAAGCGCAACACATCAAAAATCGCCAGACGCAAAATGCGCAAGCGGTCAAAGCGATTCGGGCGCAGCATCGGCTCGTATTGACGGGCACGCCTCTGGAAAATTCTGTTTTGGATTTGTGGAGCATTTTCGATTTTCTCATGCCGGGTTATCTCGGTGTCGCGAAAGATTTTCGCGAACGTTACGAAATTCCGATCACCCGCGAGAAAAATGTCGAAGCGCAGGCGCGCTTGTCGCGTCGCCTCAAACCATTTCTCCTGCGCCGCTTAAAACGCGATGTCGCCAAAGATTTGCCGGAAAAATTGGAGCAGGTTTCCTTCTGTGATTTGAACGAAGACCAAGCCGTGGTTTACCAACAAATTTTGGAAGCGACGCGACGCGAAGTCGGGAACGCCGTTGATGCAAATGGTTTGCAAAAAAGCCGCATGATTATTCTCACGGCGCTGTTGCGGCTGCGTCAGGTTTGTTGCGATTTGCGTTTGTTGAAACTGGAGAACAACGATTCGGACACCGAGAAAACGAAGAAAATAGACTCGGGTAAAATGGACGTGTTCGCTGAATTGCTTGAAGAAGTTTTGGACGGCGGGCATCGCGTTTTGGTGTTCAGCCAATTCGTCGGAATGTTGACGTTGCTCAAGGAAAAACTTTCCAGCGAAGGAATTGAATTTTGCTATCTCGATGGCTCGACCAAAGATCGCGGTGAAGTCGTTTCCCGGTTTCAATCGAATGAAAAGATTCCGGTGTTTCTCATCAGTTTGAAAGCTGGCGGTGTCGGGTTGAATTTAACTGGAGCAGATACGGTGATTCATTTTGATCCGTGGTGGAATCCGGCAGTGGAAGATCAAGCGACGGATCGCGCGCATCGCATTGGC
>JBKJOZ010000053.1:0-2637 GCA_046595315.1 Limisphaerales bacterium | reverse complement strand
ACGCGATCCTTTGGAACCTCGACCTTTGCCAGTTGCAAAATTGTATTGAACAAATCCATGGAAGCCGCGAGTTCGTGCGTGACGCTGCCTGCTTTGATTTTTTTCGGCCACCAGGCGATGCCGGGTTCGCGCATGCCGCCCTCCCAAGTGCTGCCTTTTCCTTCGTGCAACAAACCGGCGGAACCGCCCGCAAATTCTTTGATGAGCCAAGGGCCGTTGTCGCTGGTGAAAAAAACAAACGTATTCTCGTCGAGATTTTCTTGGCGCAACGTTTCTAAAATCTGGCCAACGCTCCAATCGAGTTCTTCGACCGCGTCGCCGAAAAGTCCACGCGGGCTTTTTCCTTTGAAATTTTTCGAGGCGAAAAGCGGCACATGCGGGAAGGTGTGGGGAAAATAGAGAAAGAACGGTTTCTTTTTATTATCACGAATAAATTTCGTTGCTTCTGCCGTGTAACGTTTTGTCAGCGTCGCGAGATCAGTCGGTTGCTCGATGATTTTGTCATTTCGCCAGAGCGACGGTTTCCACCAATCCTGCTGCGGATCCAAACTCATCGAGCCGGGCTTGGGAACTTTTCCGTTCGGCTCCATGTCATTTGACCAAAGCAAACCGAAATAAGAATCGAAGCCATGCGCCGTCGGCAGAAATTGCGGCAAATGCCCGAGATGCCATTTTCCGACGCAAGCCGTCGCGTAGTTTTTCGATTTGAGCGCAGTCGCAATTGTAATTTCGTTCGTCGGCAAACCACCTGTGGAAACACCGTATAAAACGCGGCGACTTTCGCTTCCCGCCATGCCGTTGCGAATCGGCAAACGTCCCGTCAACAACGCTGCGCGACTCGGCGTGCAGACCGTCGCCGCCACATAAAAATCGGTGAAGCGCATTCCCTCCGCCGCCATGCGGTCGAGATTCGGCGTGCGAATACTCGGGTGTCCGTAGCAACCGAGATCGCCGTAGCCGAGATCATCTGCGAGAATAATTACGATGTTCGGCGGGCGCGCGGTCGCTTGTGAAATGGAAAATAAATTTCCGAAACAAAGAAGCGTAAGAAAAAATAAACGGTGCGTTTGTTTCATGGGTGCGCCGATTTAAGCGGGAAGATTTGCGCAATGCAAAGAGTTAAAAATTCATCAATAAATTTGAATGGAAACTTGATACAGAGATATTTCCGGGACTTCTCGCTCAAGACATATTGGATCAATCCTGTTCATCCTGAATAACCCTTTTAAAAAAACTGCCCCCCGATTTTTAAGATGGATTGCCCCGCCGTTTTCGAGGATTGCTTTGCGCGATGATTAAATTGGTTTTATTCGACATTGACGGAACGCTCGTTCGAACCGGTGGGGCAGGGGTGAAGGCGTTTGCGCGCGCGTTCCAAACGGAATTCAACCTGCACGATGGCTCCGAGAAATTAAAATTTGCCGGGCGCACGGATGTTTCCCTCGTCCGCGAATTCTTTTCCCACCACGGCATTACGCCTGACGCGACGCACTTTGAACGATTTTTTGAAACCTACCTGCGGCACCTCACTGAAATGATTTTAGAATGTGAAGGCGGCATTTGCCCCGGCGTTCACAAACTTTTGAATGAATTGCGCACCTCAGCCAAACCGCCGACGATCGGTTTACTCACGGGAAATATCCGGCGCGGCGCGGAAATCAAACTGCGCCATTATAATTTGTGGAAACAATTTGCTTTCGGCGGATTTGCGGACGATCACGAGGAACGCGATCACATTGCGGCCATCGCCAAGGAGCGCGGTGAGGAACTTCTCCAGACCAAATTGCGTGGCGAAGAAGTTTTAGTCATCGGAGACACACCACTGGACATCAAGTGCGCACGAGCCATCGGAGCAAAAGTTTTGGCCGTGGCAACGGGCGGTTGCAAACTGGAAGAACTACAAACACACAAACCCGATTGGGCCGTGGAAGATTTGAGCGCGTTTAAGCTGGAGCAATTGCGCTAACTAGGGGCAACCACAATCGCGAATATATGTCTGAGCATCACGATGGCGAGTCCAAGGTGAAAGAAAGACCAAACGAGCGCCTTCGCTTTCTACTTTAGCTCGCAGGCGCACTGATTCGTGAGCAGTTCAATACAACTCAGAAGACCGGCAGAGCACTTTGTATGTTCTTAACAGGAGCGTTGGAAACCACGGTGACACCTATTACTGAGAAGTTCCAACCCGACTCGACAAGTTGCCTCCACTCCTTCAACCCAAACCACTTTTGATCCGGTTGAAACGAAACGCTTACACCCCCTTGTGCTGCTCCTTCTGGAGGAACAATCACTTGTTTCACTTCGGCGAAATGAAAGCGTAATTTGGGGAACGTGATCTCCTGAAAATCGGAGTCGATCTCGAAGTTCAGGATGACTTTGAACGCATATCGATCTTCAATCAGCGTCGCTGCGGAAACATCTCCTTGGAATTTTTTCAGGTCTTCATACCAAGCGAAGCCGCGACGTTGACGCGTTAGCGGCCATTTGGTCAGAAACTCCTGCCAGGCCTCGACCTGAGCGTTGGTGGAATTCGCCAATGCGCTTTGCAATCTCTGCTCGACCTTCGCGTTTCGTTCAGCAGTTGTGTTGCTCATTTTGGTGACGATCGCTTTGCGAGCATCATCACATCCAACAAAG
>JBKJOZ010000021.1:0-6111 GCA_046595315.1 Limisphaerales bacterium | reverse complement strand
GTGCACAGTCCAGCGAGCGGGGGAAGATTTCGAAAAGTTTCGTAAGGCTTCATGACGGGGAATACGAAACTGTAACGAGTCAAGATTTGCAAGACAGCGCACGTTTTAGTCGATGTTTTGACCGCAAAGAAAAAGCCCCGTCCTAAAAGAACGGGGCTACAGTTTTAGCAGAGCAGATAATTATTTCGGGTCGTTCTGACTGCTCGGATTTTGGCCAGATTGCTGGTCGCTTTCGGACTGATTAGATTTATCGCTTTGTTGCTCCAAGGCTCTGGGGCTTTTTTGCTGTGGCTGCGCTCCGGATGGCTCGGTTAAAGGTTTGCCGGCATTTTGGAAATTGCCTTGAATTTCAATATTTTGCGCGCCGCTCCGATCCAATTGCACTTCTTCGCGCCGGATTTGTTGTGAAACGTTTTGTTGCTGCATCTTGCTGTTTTTGCGAGCGGTCACTCGACCCGTTTGCACCACATTCTTTTCAATGACGGGCTGTTCTTCCTGAAGGCGAATCGTGAACGATTGCTCTTGGAATGCGGTTCCGCTCTGACTTTGACTTACGCCGGACGAGCTAGGAGTCCAATTACTCGAACTCTTTTGACCACTAGTGGATCTGGTGGTGCTCTCCGAATAAGCGCTTTGATTTTGTTCCGTGCTTTCTCGAGCGGCTCCAGCAGGCTCGGTCGTGATGGCGGCGCGGCGGTCTTCGCTTTGTTCAAGTGCGCGAGGTGAACCAACCTGTTTGTTAGCCAAATATCCGGCGGACTGTTCTTCCGTTGTGGCACTGGGTTGCCAATCGCGACTGCTGCTCGAACGGCTACTGCTTTGGTATTCGGTCTGCGAAGCGGTGCTGCCGCTGGGTTGGCTTTGATTGATTGAATTTTGACTGCTCTGACTACTCGAAAGCGAGCTTTGCTGATTATTTCCGCCGTCGCGGTCAATAACCAGTGTTTCGCGACGCAGTTGAACAGGTTGATTAACCGTCTCTGTGGTAACCACCTTGCGTATCGTCACTTGGCCCGCATCCACCGTCCGCTTGCCAACGTTGACCCGTTCTTCATGCAGCGGAATATCAATTTCATTAACGGTTCGTTCATCTGATTGCGCGCCGCTGCTTTCAGAGATGCGAGATTTCTGGGTCGTAGCAGTGTCAGCAGAATACTCCGTGTCACTAGTTCTGTAACTCGTGCTTGAATAAGCGGGTTCCTTCTCGTGACGCATGCTTGAACACGCGTTGAGAAGCAGCCCGGCAGAAAGCGCGAGCGTTGCTTGGGATAGGATGTTTATTTTTTTCATAATTTTTAGGCTCCTTTAACAATATTCGTATTTGAAAACCTCGTGCGCTCGGCACGATTCACAATCGGGAAAATGGCTAAATCTTCGATATGGAAATGCCGCAGAAAACGCGTAGAGAAACGGCTTAGAGTGAATGAGCAACTTGCGCCCGTCCGCACCCGATCGGCGACGAAATTTCTTGCCAGTCAGATTGAGCAGTCGCTAGCTTGTCCAAGGATTTGGAAGCCAGTTTAGCTCAGTTGGTAGAGCAGCTCATTCGTAATGAGCAGGTCGTCGGTTCGAGCCCGACAACTGGCTCCACTCATTTTTTTGGAGTAAATTTTCACAGGTGTGCCGGATGGTTCAACTTCGTTTCAAAAACGCGACCCGTTCTTTACTTGCCGCTTTTTTGAGCAATATTTGCAGTCCAGCTCCGCAATGAGCAAAAAGACCATGGAACAATCAGCCGAACACCTGCGCGAAGCCTTGCATGAACGAACGGCGCAGTTGGAAACCATCACCAATGAGCTGGAAAAATTTAGCTATTCCGTTTCGCACGATTTGCGCGCTCCTTTGCGGGCTATCGAGGGTTTTTCAAAAATAATGTTGGAAGATTATTCCGACAAGCTGGACGAAGAAGGACAACGCTTTCTAAAAATCATCGATGCCAGCAGCCGGAAAATGACACGCCTGCTCGATGACTTGCTCCTGTTTTCGAGATTGGGGCGACAGGAGATGAAGCCGACGTGCGTAGAAATGAAAGAGTTGGTATCTTCTGTCTGGGAAGAATTAACCCCAAATTGCGGATCAAGAAAAATTCAGTTAAAACTCAAAACTCTACCCGATGCATGGGGTGACTCATCGCTCTTGCGACAAATTTGGACGCACTTATTGCAAAATGCGGTGAAATTTACGGGTCCAAAAGAACAGGCGACTATTGAAATCAGCGCTAAGGTCGAACCCGCTCGGGTTGTCTATTTGATTAAAGATAACGGAGTCGGTTTTGACATGAAATCGGCCGATAAACTATTCGGCGTTTTTCAAAGACTGCACACGGAGGAAGAATTTATGGGGAGCGGAATCGGATTGGCGATTGTCCAACGCCTCGTGCGGCGGCATTCCGGCGAAATCTGGACTCAAGCCAAAACGGGTGAAGGCGCTGCATTTTATTTTTCTTTGCCGATCCATAAATTGCAGAGTCCGGGATAAACTAGTTTTCGTTAGTGAGCGATTCACCTAGGACGGCTTAATGGGCTCGCCGATTGAGGAACTTGCCGAATTCCATTAAGGTCGGGCACGCGTGGAATCATCTAATTTGAAAGCATGAGTCAAGCAAGCGACGTTGCATTGTTCTCCAATCCGACCGAAGCCAAACCAGACGTGTCTGGGAGCGGCCAGGCTTGTCTGCGCATCCTACTTTTGGAAGATGTGGCCACGGACGCCGAGTTGATCCAACGCGAACTGCGTAAAGCAAATATTTCTTTTTCCGCGCGCTGCGTGGAGACCCGCGAAAATTATCTGAAAGCCCTTTTGGAATTTACTCCGGATGCGATTCTTTCAGATTTCGCCATGCCGCAGTTTAACGCCATCGAAGCGCTTGAATTGCTCCATGGTCAGCCGCGTGACATTCCATTCATTTTAGTAACCGGCTCGCAATCAGAAGAAACCGCCGTCGAGTGCATGAAGTTGGGCGCTGATGATTACATATTGAAGGCGACGCTGAAGAGACTTCCCTCTGCCCTGCTCAACTCAATAAAAAAACATCAGAATGAGCGGGAACGATTTCGCGCATTGCTGGCCTTGCAGCGAAGTGAAGAACAATTTCGTTCTCTCATCGAAAACGCGCTCGACATTATTTTTGTCCTGAAACCCGACGGGGCGTTTCATTACGTCAGTCCGTCCATTCGAATCCTTGGTTATACGCCAGAAGAATTGGTTGGCAAAAACATGTTGAGTTTTGTCTATGCCGACGATGAGCGCGAAGTCAGCGAGGTGCTCAACGCAACCCTGAATCATCCAGGACAAGCCAAGACGTTTGAATTTTTGATTCGCCATAACACCGGTTCATTTCGTGTGCTCGAGGCGATCGGAAAACAGATTCAAATCGATGGGAAAAACCCGGGAATTGTTTTGAACGCGCGGGACATGACGGACCGCAAACAATCCGAAGCCGCCATTGAAAAACTCGCCGCCTTTCCGAGGCTGAATCCCAATCCTATTTTTGAAATGGGCGCCAATGGGCGCCTCACCTATTTCAATAAAGCCGCCGAGCAAATGGCCAAGTCGCTCGGCAAAGAAAAGCCCTCTGAAATTTTACCCGAAGAAATTAATTCTATCATCCAGGAATGTTTGCTGACCGGAAAAAAAACCGTTCGCCGCGAAACTAAAGTCGGCAACCAAATTTTGTCGTGGTCCTTTTTTCCAATCATTTCCAACCAGGTCGTCCATTGCTACGCCATCGACATCACCGAACGGCTTAACCTCGAAGCTCAATTACGCCAGTCGCAAAAAATGGAATCCATCGGGCAACTGGCCGCAGGTGTAGCGCATGATTTTAATAATATTTTAACCATCATCCAAGGCTACAGCGGTTTGATTTTAGAGAATAAAAATATTTCTCCAGAAGTGGCTGAACCATTGAAACAAGTTGCGGTAGCGGCCGAGCGTGCGGCGAACTTAACCCGGCAATTGCTCGTGTTCAGCCGAAAACAGGTCATGCAACCGCAGCAATTAGACCTCAATGAAGTCATTGGAAACGTGACAAAATTTTTGCGCCGGATTTTAGGCGAAGATGTCGCGGTGCATTTTAATTATTCGCCCCAGTTACCGTCAATTTATGCGGATTCAGGAATGATTGAACAAATCATCATGAATCTCGCCGTGAACACGCGCGACGCATTGCCGCGTGGCGGACAATTGAGCATTGGCACTTCTGCAGTCGAAATCGGCGAGGCTCATCTCCGCGCCAACCCTGAAGCTCGGGTCGGAAAATTCGTTTGCCTGCGCTTTTCCGACAACGGGTCCGGCATCCCGGCGGAAGTTTTACCGCGAATTTTCGAGCCGTTTTTCACAACCAAAGAAATTGGTAAAGGAACCGGCTTGGGCCTCGCGACCGTTTACGGAATCGTCAAACAACATCAAGGCTGGATTGAAGTGTTCACGCAGAAAAACGAAGGAACAACTTTTCGCGTTTACCTCCCGTCCGTGGAAGGCCCCGCTCAGACAAGTGTAAGCTTGAGACCCGACACCGTCCTGGGTGGATCAGAAAATATTCTTGTCGTTGAAGACGAACCCGAATTACGCGCCCTGGTTTGCGAAATTTTGAAAGACTTTGGTTACGGCATTTTCGAGGCCGGGAGTGGGCCAGAAGCGATATTAATCTGGGAAGAAAATCAGGCGAAAATAGACCTTTTGCTCACTGACATGGTGATGCCCGGAAACATGACGGGACGCGAGTTGGCGGAAAAAATAAAAGTGCAAAAACCGGGATTGAAAGTGATCTACACAAGCGGTTACAGCGTGGAAACCATCGGAAAAGATTTCTCGTTTCGACGCGGATTAAATTTTCTGCAAAAGCCCTATCATCCACTGGCGCTGGCCAAAGTCGTGCGCGATAGTTTGGACTCGTAAAAAAACGTAAATTATCGTGACAAGCTATTTCTTCTGAATATATTTCGCAGCCTTTGCGACCCTATGGTCTAGCGGTTAGGACACCTCCCTTTCACGGAGGTAGCCCGGGTTCGATTCCCGGTAGGGTCGCCAATATTTACTAGCCTTCGGTGTTATTTACTTAATTTTCCGCGCAAATTTCTGCACCCGGACACCGCCGGGTTTAAAGGCCAAGGCTACTTCCAGGGAACGAACAGGCTGGGCAACGGGAACAACCAAATCGGCACCGTCCTGCTCCAAGGCAACTAAACCCCTACAACCACAGGCGCTGGAGCAATCCAGCGCCTCTTTTTTTTGGGGAGTCTGGTCGAAGTTAAATTTACCAATCCTTTAGAAGGCGATTGGTTTTTGCGGCTTTTTTCTCCGGCTTAAAAATCAGTGCTTTGTCGTCCTGCTTTTGGGCGTCTAGGAATTGTCGCGCCTGTTCGGGCGTCATCCGGCCTTGAGCCATGGCCATCTGTTGTTCCTTTTCCTCGTCTGATTTGTCTCCCTGTCCGTTTTGGTCGCGCTGCTCTTGCTGCTGTTTCTTTTCCTGCTCCGATTTTTGTTGCTGTTCCTGTGTCTCGGCATCCTTTTGATCCTGAGGCTTATCCTCTTTCTTTTCCGAATCGTTTTTCTGATCCTGCGACTCCTGATTTTTCTCCTGTTTTTTTTGCTCGTCGCTCTTTTGTTTGTCCTTGTTCTCCTGCTTGTCTTTATCCTTAGACGGGTCTTTTTTGTCCTGCGACTTTTGTTGTTGCTGCTGCTGTTGTTTCAGCTCTTCCAATTTCTTTTTCACTAGCTCCAGATTGTGTTTGGCGTCGGCATCTTGCGTGTTCAGTTTTAAGGAATTCTCGAAATTTTTGGCCGCCGTTTCCCACGCCTTTTGTTTCTTGTCCGGTTCGCCTATTTGCTCGCCTCGTTCAAAGTGCGTGTTGCCTAAATTGTAATACGATTGCTGCTGGAGTTGCAGGTCGGGCGAAGTCGTTGCCGCGCCAAAAAATTTCTGAGCGTCGTCGAATTGTTTCGCGCGATACGCTGCGGTCCCAGCGTTGTAACTCAGTCGCAAATCGTTCGTTTTTTGCTGGCTGAGCTTTTTAAACTCCTCCAGCGCGGTGTGATAATTCCCAGTTTCATACTCTCGCAACGCACTGGATGGAGACGCTTGCGCCCGGAGATTTGCGAACATCAAAA
>JBKJOZ010000257.1:0-7304 GCA_046595315.1 Limisphaerales bacterium | reverse complement strand
TCTCGCACGATTCGTTTGCCACCGAATTCGCTGACGATGGTGGAGTCTTTGCCGACGCCGAGTTTCGCCGCCAAAACTTTTTTCAGGATGGAACTTTCCTCTTCGCCGTCGCGGGCGATGCGATAGATGAAACCTTCCTGCGCGCGGTAATCGAGGGAAACGTAGCTGGTCATCTCGCCGCCGCTGAACACGCGAATTTTTCTCATACGTTCAGGACTGATTCGGCTCGCGGTGAGATTGGCGACGCAACCGTTGGCGAAGCGAATGCGCGCATTGGCGATGTCTTCGGATTTACTGAGAACGGGAATTCCCACGGCATCGACGCTCGTCACCGGCGATTTCACGAACGCGAGCACGACATCCAAATCGTGAATCATCAAATCGAGGACGACTCCGATATCGGTCGAGCGGGCAGGGTAGGGCGAGAGGCGATGCGTTTCGATGAAGCGCGGTTCGGTCGCGACGGTTTCGAGATATTTAAAAACGGGATTGAAGCGTTCGATGTGGCCGACTTGCAGGATGCATTTATTTTTCTGTGCAAGTTGGATCAGCTCCGCCGCTTGCGCGGAATCGTCGGTCATCGGTTTTTCGACGAGCAAATGTTTACCTTGTTGGAGTAAAATTTTCGCGAGAGCAAAGTGCGTGGTTGTCGGAGTGACAATGTTAAGCCCGTCGCTGGCTGCGGCAATTTCTTCGGCGGAACTGAACGCGCGCACTTGAAATTTGTCTGCGATTTTCCGCGCACTTTCGGCAACCACATCATAAACGCCGACAAACTCTACTTTCTTCGCCGCAGCAAGTTCGGCGTAGATACGGGCGTGTTCTTTTCCGAGTGAACCCGTTCCCAAAACCGCAACTTTCAAGAGCGATGACATGGCAATTGTATAAAGTCCAAAATCCAAAGTCTAAAGACCAAAGTTTATCTGTCTCCCAAGTGGCGTGTGCCGGTTCTGGCAGAACTCTTGCGAATATAGCGTTTATAGTGAAGGATGCGGCTCGCAATTTATGGCCAGTTTTCTTGAATTTAATTTGAATGGCCAACCCGTTCGGGTTGAAAATTCTTCTCCCAACACGACACTGCTCGAATACTTGCGCGGCACGGGTTGCACCGGAACCAAGGAAGGCTGCGCCGAGGGCGATTGTGGTGCGTGTTCCGTTGCGATTGTTGAGCAAAATTCTTCTGGGAAAAATTGTTTTCGCGCGATCAATAGTTGTCTTATTCCGCTGCCGCTTGTCGCTGGACGAAACGTCGTGACGGTTGAAGGCGTGGCGAATGGCGAGTTGCACGCGGTGCAAAAATCAATGGTGCAAAATCACGGTTCGCAATGCGGATACTGCACGCCGGGAATTGTCATGTCGCTTTTCGAGGGGTTTTATCGCGACGATTTGAAACAGGATTGGCAACTCAACGATCAGCTTTGCGGAAATCTCTGTCGCTGCACGGGTTATCGGCCAATTCGCGAGGCGGCTATAGAAGCATTTGCAGAAGCCAAGTGTCGCGGCGCTTCCGATCCATTTACAAAGCAACTTGGAAATGTCTCCGCCAAGTTGGATGAGGTGGTGTATCACAAAAGCGACGAAAAGTTTTTTCGACCTGATTCGTTAAATGCGCTTTTCCAATTATTGTCAGAAAACCCCGATGCTCGCCTGATTGCCGGCGCGACGGAATTGGGTTTGGAAATCACCAAGCGTTACAAAAAATTCTCCACGTTGATTTCGGTCGAGGCTGTGCCGGAGTTGAAGCAGATCAAGTCAACCGAGGACGAGTGGCAAATCGGCGCAGCAGTGACGTTGACGCGACTGGAGGAGGTGTTGAGCCAAGAATATTCCGCGTTCGCAAAAATGCTGGCGGTGTTTGGTTCGCGGCAAATTCGCAACCGCGCCACGCTCGGCGGAAATCTGGTGAACGCGTCGCCCATCGGCGATTCCGCGCCAGTGTTGATTGCCTGCAACGCGAAAGTGATTCTCGCGTCGTCGCAGGGCGAGCGCACAATTTCGCTGGAGGAATTTTTCATTGGTTACCGCAAAACGGCTCTGGTCGCTGGAGAAATCCTGAAGACAATTCTTTTGCCGCGCGAAAAGGCATCTCCGGGAATTACGACGCGATGCGAGTTTTACAAAGTTTCAAAACGCCGCGAAATGGACATCAGCACGGTGGCGGCGTGTTTCGCGATTGATTTGGATGATGAAAATTTCGTGCGCGAGGCGCGACTGGTTTACGGCGGTGTTGCCGCGACCACGGTTCGGGCAAAAAAAACGGAAGGAGCATTGCTTGGAAAAATTTGGACCAAGGAAACTGTTTCCAATGTTCTTCCAATCTTGGAAAAGGAATTCACGCCGATTTCTGATGTTCGTGGCAGTGCGGTTTATCGGGGGAACCTGATCACGAGTTTGTTTGAGAAATTTTTTGCGGAAATGGGGAGTGCAACCGCCCCGGGTGCTGCTGACCGCGCCCTCGCGGTCGGCGAACTTCAGCGCGAGTGCGCGCCGAAGAGCAGTCGAGGCGGTTGCGCTCCCCACGAGAGCGGACACAAGCATGTCAGCGGCGAAGCAATTTACACTGACGATCAAGCCTCAATCAGAAAAACCTTGGAAGTCTGGCCGGTGTGCTCACCACACGCTCGTGCCAAAATTTTGAAGCGAGATGCGACAATTGCGCGCGCGATGCCCGGAATTAAATCCGTTTTGCTTGCGGA
The DNA here is from genome assembly GCA_046595315.1 of Limisphaerales bacterium. Lineage (GTDB taxonomy): Bacteria > Verrucomicrobiota > Verrucomicrobiia > Limisphaerales > CANJXF01 > CANJXF01. Next base: position 4,608 of record JBKJOZ010000257.1, on the reverse strand, counting down.
AGATATTCCGGGATTGAACGACATCGGCACCAAGCACGATGAAATTTTGTTGGCGGACAAAGATGTCTTTTTTCAAGGCCAACTAGTCGCGTTGGTTGTCGGAGAAACATTCGAGGCCTGTCGCGCCGCCGCTGAAAAAGTTGTGGTTGAATACGAACCGCTGCCAGCGCTTTTCACGATTGAAGAAGCGCTTGCGCAAAACAGTTTTCACAATGAACCGAATTTCATTCGGCGCGGGAACGCAGATGAAGGATAGAGCAATGCGCCGATTACTCTTGAAGGCGAATTTGCTTGCGGCGGCCAAGAACATTTTTATTTGGAAATGCAAGCGGCGTGGGCTGAACCGGGCGAGGATGGATCGGTTTTTATTGTTTCCTCGACGCAGCATCCGTCAGAAGTGCAGGCAGCAGTCGCGCACGTTCTCGATCTGGCGTGCAATAAAATCGTCGTGCAATGTCCACGAATGGGTGGCGGTTTCGGCGGCAAAGAAACTCAGGCGGCCACTCCCGCCGCGCTCGCAGCACTGGCCGCGCGCAAAACCGGTTCGCCCGTTCGCGTTCGTTACAATCGCGATCAAGACATGATGTTGACCGGCAAACGCCATCCGTTTCTCGCGAAATTTAAGGTTGGTTTTGATGCCGACGGAATTTTGCTTGCGACCAAGGCGCAGCTTTTTTCCAATGGCGGATGGGCGCTTGATTTATCGCAAGCAGTGACTGACCGCGCGCTTTTTCACTTCGACAATTGCTATTACATTCCGAATGTCGAACTGCAAGGGCGCGTTGCGAAAACTAATCTCGTTTCCAATACGGCGTTTCGCGGATTCGGTGGGCCGCAAGGAATGCTCGTGATTGAGGAAATTATTGATCGCGTGGCGCGCCGCCTCGGAGTTGCGCCGGAAATTATTCGCGAAAAAAATCTTTATCGCGGCAAAGGCGAAACCAACACGACGCATTATGGCCAGGAAATTGAAGACAATCGCATTCAATCGGTTTGGCAGGGATTGAAAAACTCTGCAGAACTTTCAAAACGCCGTGATGAAATAAAATCGTGGAACGAAAAAAATTCTTATCACAAACGTGGCATCGCGATCACGCCTGTGAAGTTTGGCATCAGTTTCACCGTCACGCATCTAAACCAAGCCGGCGCGTTCATTTTGATCTATCAAGACGGCACGGTGCAGTTGAACCACGGCGGTACGGAAATGGGACAGGGGTTGAACACGAACGTCACGGCCATTGCGGCAAAAGAATTTGGCATCAGTCGCGACCAAATCCGCGTCATGCCCACGAGTACCGACAAAGTGCCGAACACCTCGGCAACAGCGGCTTCGGCGGGAACGGATTTGAATGGGGCCGCGGTGAAAAATGCGTGCGAAATTTTGCGTGCGCGGCTCGCGCCGGTTGCCGCGCAATTGCTCAAGGGGCTTTCAACAAGTAAAGAATCGCTTCCACCTGAACCGGACGTGACTCGCGGCAGTCAGCCCGATGACGAAGCCACCATTTACGCATCAGAAAATCTGCAAAATGAATCGACAGACAATTTAATTTTTGCCGATGGATTTGTTTTTAATCACATTAAGCCGGAGTTGAAAATCGCGTTCATCGACGTTGTCAAAAAGGCTTATTTGGAACGCTTGAGTTTGTCGGCAACGGGTTTTTATGCGACGCCGGGCATTCATTGGGATCGCATAGCGGGACGCGGCAAACCGTTTCATTACTTTTCCAACGGCGCGGCGGTCACAGAAGTTGAGGTGGATGGTTTTACTGGAATGCAGCAAGTATTGCGCGTCGATATTTTGCACGATGTGGGCGACTCGATTAACGAGGGCGTCAATCGTGGACAGATCGAAGGCGGTTTCGTGCAAGGCATGGGTTGGCTGACGAGCGAAGAATTGAAGTGGGACGACAAAGGACGGTTGCTCACTCATTCGCCGGACACCTACAAAATTCCGGCCATCGGCGATGCGCCAATAGTTTTCAACGTTAGTTTTTTGAAAAACGCGACGCAAAAAAATGTGGTTTACGGAACGAAAGCTGTGGGTGAACCGCCCTTCATGCTTGCCATTTCGGTTCGTGAAGCCATTCGCGATGCGGTCGCCGCTTTTGGAAAAAATGATTTGGAAGTTTTGTTGGCGTCGCCTGCGACTTGCGAAGCGATTTTTATGGCGATTCAAAAACTTCAAGCTGCGCCGCAGAAGAAATCTGCTTCTCCTGAACCAATTCCGATCGTTTCTCAATAAATTGCGCCATGATGCTGACGGCGATTTCCGGCACACTTTGCGATTTGATTTTTATTCCAACCGGACAAGCGACGCGTTGAAGTTGTTCACGCGATGCGATTTTTTCCTCAAAAAAATGTTCGAAAATTGTGCGGGCTTTTCGCGCGCTGCCAATCATTCCCAAAAACAAAAATGGTTTGGTGATCCAATCCTTCAAAACAAGCGCGTCGTGGCGATGGCCGCGCGTGACGATCAATCCAAATGTTGGAGCTTGCGATAGCGGTTGGGTGGAAATTTTTTCCCATTCGCCTGTTTTTAAAAAAACCTCTGGAGAAAAACATTGATGGTTCGCCAGCGCGGGTCGGTCATCAAAAACCGTGATCGTGAAGTCCAATTGCAACGCTAGGGGGGCGACGGCTTGGGCGATGTGACCGGCACCCGCAATCCACAAAGCGCAGGGGGGTGAAACGGTTTCCTCGTAAAGCGAATCTACAGATAAAATATTTTCGCGAGCCTTTGCGATGGAAAAATCTTTGTTTACCACCCAGCGTAAAGTTGTTTTTCGCTCTGCTAATTCGCTCCAGAAGTTTTCCGAAACATTTTGTGCGTTGGGCAAAATCACGCCAAAAACTTTGCCGCCGCAGATCAATCCGTCGTCCCACCCGAAATCATGATCGAGCAATAAATCGAACGTCGAAGGTTGACCGCTTTTGAGCGATTGAATGGCTCGCTGTTGAATTTCTGCTTCGAGACAACCGCCGCCGAGAGTTCCTTTGATTCGGCCATCTTCGTAAAATAAAGCTTTCGCGCCGATCTTTTGCGGACTGGAACCTTTGACGCCAGTGATAATTCCCAGCGCGACTTTTTCGTTTTGTCGGGCCGCTTCAGCAAGCGCTTGGAAAACCAAATGTTTCATGCGCCGCGTTTACTTTTTATCTAACTCGGAAAGTTTTTTAACGGCTTGGTTGTTGCCATTTTTCGCCGATAAGGTCAGCCACTTTTTTGCGAGGTCTAAATCTTTTTCAACACCGTCTCCTTTGAGATAACGAGTGCCCAAATCATATTGCGCACTTGGCGCACCGGCTTCAGCACGCTTCTTTTGAAATTCAATGGTCTTCTTTAACAGTTCGTCTTTTTGTTCTTTGGTTTTTTCAGAGACGACATTTGTCACGACTTGCGGCGAACGCGGCGGAGGCGGTGCCGTGGTGACAGGCGGCGGCGGCGTTCCGGGTTGCGGTGGGCGCCCAGGTGTGTTTTCGGGATTCACGACCCGCCGAGTGAGTTTGCGCGCCTGAGCTTTTCCTGGAAACGGGACGGCGAAAGAAACGATGAGCACAATGATTGAAATAATTTGAGATGGTTTCATATGCATTTTAAAAAACCGTAACGTGAAATGAGCTAATGTCGAACCCAAGTTCACGTTTTCAGGCTTGAGTATCGCTGTCGCATTCGCATGATGGATTCAGCATTGTCCGATTAAAATTGTGAAGAAAAGTGGTCATAAAATTCCGTCCTCGAACAATTCTGCGGGTGCTCGATTGCGCCAACTTCTTGATGTCGAAAGACCGCTGCAAATCGTCGGGACGATTAACGCCTACTCCGCATTGCTCGCTGAAAAATCTGGTTTTCGCGCGATTTATCTTTCCGGCGCTGGCGTGGCGAATGCGTCTTTTGGTTTTCCAGATTTAGGCGTCACCACGTTAGAAAATGTTTTGGAAGATGTGCGGAGAATCATTGGCGTGACCAAGTTGCCGCTGCTCGTCGATGCAGATACGGGTTGGGGAAATCCCAAAAGGACTGTGCGCGAAATGATTAAGGCAGGTGCGGCAGGAATTCACCTTGAAGATCAAGTCGCGGCAAAGCGTTGCGGGCATCGCCCCAACAAACAACTTGTTAGCTGCGAGGAAATGATTGCGCGGATCAAAGCCGCGGTCGCAGGGAAAACGGACGCAAATTTTGTCCTCATGGCGCGGACGGATGCGGTGGCGGGCGAAGGGTTGGAACGCGGAATCAAACGCGCCTGTGCTTATCGCGATGCGGGTGCAGATATGATTTTCGCAGAGGCTTTGACCGACTTGGCGCAATACAAAAAATTCGCGGACGCTGTGAAGATTCCCGTGCTCGCCAACATCACCGAGTTTGGAAAAACACCGCTCTACACCATTAAACAACTCGCGGATGCGAAGATTGCTTTGGCGCTTTATCCGCTGTCAGCCTTCCGGGCGATGAGCGCCGCAGCCTTGGATGTTTACAAAACTCTTCGTGAACGTGGGACGCAAAAAACGTTGCTCGGAAAAATGCAAACGCGCGCTGAGCTTTATGAAGTGTTAAATTACGAAGCATGCGAAAAGAAATTCGATGAACAAGCAAAGCGCGAAAAAACTTTG
>JBKJOZ010000102.1:0-5711 GCA_046595315.1 Limisphaerales bacterium | reverse complement strand
GTTTAACTTTGCTGCGGGCACCGTTGGCAATGTGCAAATCACGGACAACTTCACGACTACCGGTCAAGTGGTCATCGCGGACGGGATCAAATTTGTTTACGTTCCGTAACTCGTATCTGCAAACACGGGCGGCGCGTAAAAGCGCCGCCTTTTTGTTTTAGCAGGAAATCATTTCGCAAAAGACCGATGCCTTGGTTTTCTCAGCAATCAGGCGAGGACGGCTTTGACCACGTTTCCGGAAACATCCGTCAGTCGGAAATCTCGGCCAGCATGACGAAACGTAAGTTGTTCGTGACTAAATCCCAATAGATGAAGAATCGTAGCGTGAAAATCATGGACATGCACCTGGTTCTCCGTGATTTCGTTTCCCAGTTCGTCGGTCTTGCCATAAACGATTCCCGGCTTCACTCCAGCACCTGCGAGCCACGAGGAAAAAGCCGCTGGATGATGACTGCGCCCTTTTGTGCCGTCCACTTGCGGAGTGCGACCGAATTCCGTTGTCCAAACCACCAGCGTGTCTTCCAACATCCCTCGCGACTTTAAATCCTTGAGCAAACCGGCAATCGGTTGATCCACATTTTTCGCAAGCGGTCCATGCGATTTCATGTCGGCGTGTGCGTCCCAATTATCATGCGAACCGACGTCAATTAATTCGATGAAACGCACGCCGCGTTCGGCCATGCGCCGCGCGACCAAACATTGCCACGCAAAACCTTTTGTTTGGCCGCGTTCTAATCCGTAGAGCTTGAGCGTGGCGTCGGTTTCTTTCGATAAATCCAAAACGTCCGGCATTGCTTGCTGCATTCCAAACGCGGTTTCAAATGACTTGATTCGCGCCGACAACATGGAGTCATTCTCGCGATTTTGCTGATGCTTGCGATTGAACCGGTCCAATAAGCCGAGTTCCAGTTCCTGAATTTTTGCGGAGGGCGACCGACGATTCAAATCTGCAATCGGTTCTTTGCCAGAAAAAACACGCGTTCCCTGGTGGCAAGCCGGGAGAAAATCTGAGCTCCAAACCTGACTGCCGGCGTAGGGCAAATCGGGCGCCAACACCACGAACGACGGCAGGTTTTGATTTTCCGTACCTAACCCGTAACTGACCCATGAACCGATGCTCGGGCGCGCCACCGAAACCGAGCCGGTGTGAATTCCAAGCGTCGCCTGAAAATGATCAATGTGATCCGCTTTCATCGAGCGAATCAGGCAAATGTCATCCATGCATTCGCGAATGTAGGGAAACAAATCGCTGACTTCGGTTCCACATTTTCCACCCGGTTTGAAATCCCAAAGCGGCGCAAAATATTTTGGAGAGTTATCTTTTTTTGAAACCGGTTTCCCCGCTCTGACCGTGAGCATTGGTTTGGGATCAAACGAATCCATGTGAGAAACGCCCCCCGTCATGTAGAGAAAAATAACGCGCTTGGCTTTGCCCGGAAAATGCGGCGTGCGTGGTGCGAGTGGATTGATTTCATTGCCCCGCGAATCGGCGGCGAGCAGTTGGGAAAGAATTCCCGGCAAAAGAATCGAGCCGCTCACCAGTGAACGAATCGCTTGCCGCCGTGAGACTTGAAGGTTCGTTTGGCTCATATCAATCGACGAACAAAAATTCGTTACTGCTGAACAACACGCGACAGTAACTCGCCAGCGCAGCTCGTGGCTGTTGTTCCTTGCGCGTATTGGTTTCCTTCAAACTCTGACTGCATTGCTGCAAATAGATTTTTCCAGTTCTGATTTCTTCACGAGAAGCTGACCGACCAAAGGCGAGACGATACGCGTAATCAATTCGCTTCGCCGCGCTGATTTCCGCCAAGCCAATGCGCACGGCAAATTTGTCCGCCTGCTCGTGCGCAAAAGGATCATTCATCATAAACAATGCTTGAACCGGCGTGGTGCTAATGGCGCGCAAGCACGTCGTGGCGTTGGGATCTGCGCCGTCAAACACTTCGAGGAAAGGCTGTCTTTTGATTCGCTGTTGCATCAAGTAAACGCTGCGACGGCTCGTTTCATAAACCGCGACAAACGGGCGGTGCTGGCTGAATTTCCATTCATTTTCCGCCGGAAATGGATGTCCTTCACCCATCGTCAAATCGAGCGTGCCGCTGATCGATAACATCGCGTCGCGAATTTCTTCGGCGCTCAAACGGCGGCGGTTAAATTTCCAAAACAAATCGTTATTGCCATCGACGTTAAGGTTTTTTGAAGTGTCAGCGCTGGCGAGTTGATACGTTTGCGAAAGCATCATCAGTTTGTGCATTTTTTTTATCGACCAACCGCTTTGTTTGAATTGCGTTGCCAAATAATCAAGCAGCTCGGGATGCGTCGGAGCTTCACCGCGCGCACCAAAATCATTTCCCGTTCGCACGATGCCGCGACCGAAATGATTTTGCCAAAGGCGATTAACCATCACGCGCGCGGTCAGCGGATTTTTTTCTTTCGTCAACCATTGGGCGAGTTCAGCGCGCCCACTCCCCTGCTCTGTCGTCGGCACCTTTTCTCCACCGAGAATTTGCAAAAACCCGCGGGGAACCGTTTCTCCCAAATTATGCGGGTCGCCCTTCTTTTGAATTTTCGCATCAGCCGCTTTTCCATCGCTCACGGCATACGCTTTTTCCACCTGCGGCGGATTGGCCTCCAGCTTCTTCTGACGAACCTTCGCATCTTCCAAATCCGCTTTAACTTTTAACAATTTCCCCTCGGCCTCTTTATCGTCATCCGCTTTTTCATCCACTTTCGCGCCACTCCCTTCTTCATCTTTGTCGGGCTTTTGCAGAGCACGTTTTTCCTCCTGCAATTTATCAATTTTATCATCCAGTTCCGCTAGTTCCGTCTGATGTTTTACGACCGCTTCGATATTTGTCCCCGTCGCGAGCGGAACAAAATCTTTGGGATGCCGATAAACTTCTGTGCCGGGAAACGCGTAACGCGTGCTGCTGAAAATTCCGTAGATTGCATAATAATCCTTGGCCGAAATCGGGTCGAACTTGTGATCGTGACAACGTGCACAGCTGACGGATAAACCCAAAATTCCTTTTCCCAAAGTGTCAATCGTATCCTCGATGGTGAGATGAAACTCGTTGTTGCGTGAACCAAAACGGCGCGAAATGGCGAGATACCCTGTGGCAATAATTCGCTCAAAGGTTTCATCCTCGGTTTTGCCGCCAATCAAATCACCCGCGATTTGCTCGCGAATAAATTGGTCATACGGTTTGTCCGCGTTGAAGGAACTAATGACGTAGTTGCGATATTTATAGGCGGCTGGAATCGGAAAATCCGAATTACAACCCGAAGTGTCGGCGTACCGAACCAGATCGAGCCAATGCCGCCCCCAACGTTCGCCGTATTGTGGCGAAGCCAAAAGTCGGTCGATGATTTTTTCAAAAGCGTTCTCTGATTTATCAGCCAGGAACTCATCAATTTCCGCAGGCGTCGGCGGCAAGCCGGTTAAATCAAATGTGGCGCGACGAATCAACGTGCGTTTGTCCGCGGCTGGTCCCGGAGAAATATTTTTCTCCTCCAGCTTTGCCAAAATGAAATTGTCGACGGATGTTTTCGTCCACCGCTTGTTTTTTATGGTGGGAACCGGCGAATTTTTAATGGGCTGAAATGCCCAATGATTCGATCTTGAAATTGGCGGATCGGACTTTTCGGCAACGGACGCGACAATGGAAATCAGGAAAAAAAGAACCGAGAAAAATAGGTTGTCGAATCGAGATCGCGGCATTGGATATTCAGACAACTAAACCGCGTTTTCGGTTACGAAACAAACCATTTTGTCCACTGCAGGCCTCAAGCCATGATTTTACCTTTTGCGAGAGCATTTTTTGCCGGAGCGGAACTGCGCTTGCCCGCTTTTTTTAAAGTAATTTTCTGACCAAGGCGGCAGGTGACGGTCGTTCCGTGGTTTTTTTTGCCAGCGACCTCCAGGGAAGCGTTGATCATACGTGCCCGATGTTGCATAACGCGCAGACCCATCCCCTTCTCTTTAACCCGATCCTGCGTTAAACCAATTCCGTTGTCTCTGATTTCCAAAGTGATGATTCGGTTTTCCTGCGAAAGACTGATCCAAATCTTTTTCGCTTTGCCGTGTTTGATCGCGTTGGTGGTTGCTTCCTGGGCGATGCGATAAAGATGCACGGCAACGGCGTTGTCATTAATCTGGATGTCCGGATCGCAATCAGCTTCCGACGATACCGCAAAATATTTTTTTAAATTTTCGGAAAGTTGTTCAAGCGCCGCCTGAATATCGTTGGTGTCCAAAACCGTCGGGCAAAGTCCACGCGCGAGTTCGCGCGCCTGGAGCAATGCATCTTTGATCAACTTAACAATTAGCGCCGCGTCTTTTTCGCCCTCAATTTTTTTCGACGCCAATTTTTGCTGCAAAACCTTCGTCAGAAAACTGATTCCGGTTAGCGATTGTCCCAGACCGTCGTGCAAATCTTGGCCGAGGCGGCGTTGTTCTTTTTCGCTAATCTCCTGGATTTCTTTTTCCAAATGTCGACGCTCAGTGATGTCGCGTAAAATATTTAAATTGAGATTCGGCGCAAATTGACAGGCGGAAAATTCTGCGAACCGCTGCTCCCCGGAGGGCACAGCAAACGAAAGTTCGCCAAAAGATTGATTTTGCAAATTGTCGGCGATATTCCCGGACTTGGTCGAAACTAAATCGGACATTCTCAACTCCAAAAGTCGGTCGTGCGAATAACCGAGCAACGTGCAGGCGGCGCTGTTGACTTCGATAATTTTCCCTTCGTCATCGGAAATTAAAATTGCGTCCATGCTCCGTTCAAACAGAAGGCGAAAGCGTTCATGACTTTTTCTCAAGGCGCGCAACGTCGCAAAATGTTGCATGGAATACCGAATCGAGCGCTCCAACATCGCCGCGTCCAAATGATCTTTGACTAAAAAATCCGCCGCGCCCATCCGCGTGGCTTCCAAATCAACCTTCGGATCGTCTGCTCCCGTGAGAATAATAATGGGCGCCTGCGCTTCCAGCGCCGCTGCTTCGCGCAGCAAATCCAACCCGCTCTCCGCTCCCAGGCGATAGTCCACGAGGTAAACGTCGTGCTGCTGGCGTTGCATCGCTTCAAGCCCCGTCTTGTAACTGGGTGCCCACTCCACGTGAAATTGTTTGCGCGAAATTTTAGTCAGAAGCCGACGCAACAATAGAAAAGCGTTTTCGTCGTCATCGACGAGCAGGACTCGAACGGAAAGGTGATCCATAAATATTTCTTAAACGGTTAATTGACCGCGCACATTTTACGCAGCTTGGATTTCTCTTCAACCTTAACCAATGCAACTTGAATCCCCTAAAAGTCGGTCAGTTTTCCTCCTAGTCTCCACCCAGTTTGCGCCGCTTTTGAACACAAGCGATTTTAACGCCGCATCTAATTGGACACCCTTTAACCACCAAATCCATAATTCCCAGAAATCGAAAAATTCAAATCATTCTCGCTTGTTATGTTTGCAACATGCCGCTGACCGAACGGGAGGAGCTGAATTCGCGAATCGCAGATCGCGTAGGGAAAACTGGCACCAAATCTTGGTAAGAAAATTGTCTGTGACTGAACCAATCAATCACAGACCACGCCACTTCAATTCCCCTTTAAAAGCAGGGTGCCGGATTGGTCGGAGCCGAGGAAGTTGCCGGAGCCGTAGTTTTGTTGTTGGAGGACGGCGCCGGCAAAGGGGGTGATGGTGTTGCCGTTGTC
>JBKJOZ010000019.1:0-3968 GCA_046595315.1 Limisphaerales bacterium | reverse complement strand
GTCGGTGCTTTCGAGTTTGCGGAGCGCTTCTTTTTTCTGCGACTTGAACTTCGTGATGCCAGCCGCTTCCTCGAAAACCATCCGGCGATCATCCGGTTTGCTGGAAAGAATCTGCGTGATGTTTCCCTGCGCCATGATGCTGTAACTCGTGCGTCCGACGCCAGTGCCCATGAAAAGTTGCTGCACATCCTTGAGGCGACACGGCGTTTTATTGATGAAATATTCGCTGCCGCCATCGCGAAAAACGCGCCGCGTCAAAGTCACTTCGTCATAAGCCACCTCGACGCCCGCCGTTGTCAGATGTTCGCCATCGACACCGCCAATCGTCAGGGAAACTTCCGCCATGCCGAGCGGTTTCCGTCCGTCCGTGCCGTTGAAAATTACGTCCGCCATTTCGCCGCCGCGCAACGCCTTGGCCGACTGCTCGCCGAGCACCCAGCGAATCGCGTCCGAAACATTCGATTTGCCGCACCCATTCGGCCCGACAATCGCCGTGACGCCAGGCTGGAAATTCAGGGAAGTTTTGTCCGCAAAAGACTTGAAACCGAGCACGGTCAAATTCTTCAAATACATGGCGAATAGGGAGCCAAAGCAGACCATTCAAGTAAAGGTAAAAAATACCATATACGGGGTAAGTTATTCACAATTTCCACAACTAATGGGTATTTATGCGAATAAGTGGCTTTTTGGATATTAACTTTGGCTTCCATTTGTGAAACTGGGAAACCTGACCTGAACTTCGATATTGTTTTTGTAGCCGTAAACCGTTACCGAGTGCGCATGAAAAATTTTGTTTTCCCATTTCTCCGCTCCGTGATTGTCACTGCGCTGCTCAGCTCGGCCTGTGTTTTCGCTGAAAGCTCTTCGACGAATCCTGTGCCGCGCGAGGCCGGCTGGATGACTCGTCACGAAGGTTTCGTGCAGGAAACCAAAGCGAAAAAAGATAACGTCGATCTGTTGTTCCTCGGCGATTCAATTACGGACGGCTGGCGTGGCAAAGGAAAACCGACCTGGGACAAATTTTTCGCACCGCGCAATGCGTTGAATCTCGGCCTGAGCGGAGATCGCACACAACATGTTTTGTGGCGTTTGCAAAACGGCGAAGTGGATGGATTGAAACCGAAAGTGACGGTGCTTTTGATCGGCATTAACAATACGCCGAACGAGGCCAACGGCACTCCGCGCAACACCGCGCCGGAAATCGTGGAAGGTGTGACCGCAGTGGTGAAGGAAATTCAAACGCGCCTGCCTAAAACAAAAGTGCTTTTGCTCGCCGTTTTCCCTTACAAACAAAAAGGGGATCCGATGCGCGATAAAGTTGCCGAAATAAACAAGGGCATTTCCAAGCTCGGCAAAAAGAAGCGCGTTACTTTCCTCGATATCAGTCAAAAATTTCTCGAACCGGATGGCACGTTGCCAACTGAGGTCATGCCCGACCTGCTTCATCCCAATGAAAAAGGTTATCAAATCTGGGCCGATGCGATGGAGCCAACCTTGGCAAAGTTGATGAAGTGATGTCAGGAGCAACTTTACAACCCCCGGATACCCATCATCTTTCCGCTGCCATCGGCTGGTTGGAGTTAGGCAATCCTTCGGAAGCGACTCAGGATTTGGAAAAAATTAGTCCTGCCTTGCTGGTTCACCCTGAAGTGCTGGAGGTGCGTTGGCAAATCCACGCGAAGGCATTGCAGTGGGAAAAGTGTGTTGAAGTGGCCCGCGAATTTACGGAAATCGCACCCAAAAAATCATTCGGCTGGATCCATTTGTCATTCGCGCTCCACGAACTCAAGCGGACCCAGGAAGCGCACGAAAATTTGGTCGGGATATTGGAGCAATTTCCCGATGAATGGCTGATGCGCTATAACTTGGCGTGCTACTCATGCCAGCTGGGAAATCTCGATGAAGCGGGACGCTGGCTGGCTGGTGCTGCCTTGAAGGGCGACGCAAAACAAATCAAACGCATGGCGCAGGATGATCCCGACTTGGAACCGTTGTTTAAGACTGAAAAATAAAAATTACCGGAGCGCTTTGCGTTTTGATCCGGAGAGAAAATTCATGCGCCTGCTTTTGTTTCTGACTTCGTTGAGAGTTTTCTGATGCGTCAAAATTATTACGCCACTTTTTTAATCGTCGATCAAAGCAATGCGAATAGCCTTTAGCTCCATCGCCTGTGTTCCGGGTTTGACCAGTGCGCGGAGGATCAATGTTGTTTTTCCCTTCGGTAAATTGAGTGTCCCGACTTTCAAAGTGGACCATTCCATTTCGTAAACTTCGTCGCGCGGAACACGATCGGGAGATGTAACCTGGCGATACGGTGTTCCTTGCACCACGGCTTCAACTTTCGCATCGCCCGCAGACACGCTCACCTTCGAACCAGCATCGGATTTTGGGCAAAGGTAAACCAGGCTGATTTCGTAATGACCAGCTCGCACGGCGTCGATGTCCCACGCGATGGTGTCGTCAACATTGGTCCAACCAGTAAGCCAGGCGTTGTTCGGATGTTTGCCGCTGAAACGCAAATCCCCGGTGAAGCGAGATTGCGCCGCCGAAAGGTCAACGGGATTTTCTTGCGAGTAACCAACGGAAAGAGGCGGCTTCGTTGTTTCGACATCCGGTAAAATTTCTTTCCACCAATTTTCGTAGGCGGCGATTAGTTTGCGCTTTAACTCGGTATGTTCTGCACTGACGTCGCGGGTTTCGCCCGGATCATTTTGCATGTCGAACAATTCCCAACCGGAACCCTCGTTCACCATGCGAAATTGTTGGGTGCGCAACGCGCCGGTGCGCGATTTATTACGCGGCGGCTGATGTTGGGAAAACAAAATTCGCTCCGGCCAATTGTTGGTATTTCCATCGAGGAGCGGAACGAGGCTGCGACCGTCGAGCGGAAAAGTTTTTGGCAAAGGCACACGGCAAAGTTCAAGAAGCGTTGGAAACAGATCGATATGCGCGGCGATGTTGCTGATGATGCGCGGCGATTTAAAACGCGAAGGCAAACTGAGGAAAAACGGCACACGCGATCCGCCCTCGTGCAAACCACCTTTGATACCGCGCATTCCTGCATTGAAACGAACGCCGTTCGGGCCGTTATCCGAGAGGTAAATTACGATGGTATTCTCACGGAGCTTTAATTTATCCAGCCGCGCCAGCAAGCGTCCGACATTGTCATCGAGATTTTCGCACATGCCATAAACGGCAGCTTCTTTGTCATCCAATCCGAGTGCTTTGTAGTGATCAAAATATTTATCTGAGACCTGAAATGGGGAATGCGGCGTGTTGAAAGCGACGTAACAAAAGAATGGGCGTTTGCGATTTTCCTCGATGAAATTCAACGCCGAATCAGTAAGCACGTCGGTCACGTAACCTTTGGTTTTTTCCAGCCGACCGTTGTGTTTCAGCGTGGTGTCAAAATAGTTGTTCCAATGACCGAGGTTAAATCCAAACGACTCGTCGAAACCTTGGCCGCTCGGCGTGTAGGGAAAATTTTCGCCGTTGTGCCATTTCCCAAAAATTCCAGTGCGATAACCTGCTTCGCGCAGTGCTTCGGCCAACGTGACTTCTTCGCTGCGCATGGTTTCTTCGCCGCGCGCCACGCCTTTGGCCCCGGTGCGAAGTGAATAACGTCCAGTGAGCAAACTCGCGCGTGTCGGCGCACAAAGCGGGCTGACAAAAAAACGGTTGAACTGAATATTGTTCGTTGCAAAACGATCAAGATTCGGTGTTTTGACGTGCGGATTTCCGTGCAAACTGAGGTCGCCGTAACCTTGATCGTCGCTCATGATGAGGAGAACGTTCGGGCGTTTCGTTTCGGCCGAAACAACCGGAGAGAAGCCGAACCACGCTAAAAAAATTCCCAGGAAAATTATTTTCATCGGTATAATTGGAGCGTTACGAAAGTTATGTGACGTTGCAAGCGCCAGTCTAAATGATGATTTTGCATCGCCCGCAAAATATATCCAGTTACAGTA
>JBKJOZ010000002.1:0-3181 GCA_046595315.1 Limisphaerales bacterium | reverse complement strand
CTTAAATAACACCCCCGGATACTCAGGCGGTGCTATTGCCAATTTGGGCATTGTAAACGCGACAAATTCAATGTTCAAGAGTAACACAGCAAGACTTGGCGGCGGCGTTAAGAGTGACAGTAACTTAACTATTAGCGGCTCTACCTTTAAGGAAAATTCAGGATTATCTTTGGGTGGAGCTATCTTTAATACTCGGGTAATGACTGTTACTAACTCAAATTTAGCCGAAAATAAAGCCGGTAGCCAAGGCGGCGCCTTGTACAATTCAAACGAGGCATCTACATCCTTTAACGCCACAACAATAAATAACAATTCAGCTGTTGATGAAGGCGGTGGTATTTATAATACTTCCGGTAATATATTCACCCTTACAAACTCGACCATATCGAATAATACTTCGGGTTCACACGGCGGCGGTTTTTATAATCTTGGCAAAATGAATGTGCTGAACTCAACTGTAAGCGGTAACGGCGCAAACGGGAACGATGCCGGTATCAGTAACTACGACGGTACATTTACTCTGACCAACTCTACCGTTAGCGGCAACTCGGCACGAAGTCTTGGCGGCGGAGTATACAATTCCGCCGCAGGATTCTTTGACCTTAACAATTCGACGATAACGAAAAATTCTGCAAATATCGGCGGCGGCATCAACCATCAGGTCGGCGGAACTCGCGTCAGTGCGCGGAATACTATTATTGCCGGCAATACCTCCGGCAGCGCGGCACCGGATTTTGACGGAATGCTGACATCGCAGGGCTACAATTTGATTCAAAATACTGATCGAACAATTATTGCTGGCACAACCACCGGCAACTTGCTTAATGTCGACCCGTTGCTTGATCCTGTTTTGCGAAACAACGGCGGTGCAACATTGACTCACGCTCTTAGATTAAATAGTCCGGCTATTGATGCGGGCAGTGGAGTTTCAGGTATAACGACAGATCAGCGAGGCTTTTCTCGTCCGTTTGATTTTCCGTCCAGGCGTGGCGATAGCAACGGAACAGAATCATACTATCTTCCGATTAGTCGCTGATTTTCACTACCAAAATAGTTCATTTGACGGTTTTCGCAGATCCCGCAACTCTTTTCTTTGCAGTCCTTCTTCGATGTTGAAGTAGTATTTGCCATACATATTAATGTGTTCACTGCGCGCCGGGGAAAGATGCTTAACATCGTCTTCGTTAATTTCGTAGCCTTCGATTTTTAATTGTTCTAAAACGGCTTGCATATAAACCGTGTTCCAGACCGTAATCGCGTTGACGACCAGATTCAAACAGGCTGCCTGATTTAGTTGGTCTTCCTGATGACGTTGGCGAATTCTTCCTTGGTTGGCGATAAAGACATCGCGCCGGAGGGCGTGCAGGGCTTCGCCTTTATTCAATTGAACCGTGATGCGCTTCTGATATTCCGGGCTTTGCAGATATTTCAGGATAAAAATCGTTTCATTCAGTTTTCCGTATTCCTGAATCGCTTTGGTTAATGCGTTCTTTTGCTGTGAAGACTGCAATTTGCTGATCAATAAGGAAGCAGTAACGTAACCCTGTTTGAGCGAACCGGCAACTCGCAGTAACTCGTCCCAATGTCTGAGAATCAAATCAACATTGATTTTCCCGGTGATTAAGGAATTGATGTTTTTATATTTGATTTTCTTGTCAACCGAGTAGAGAGTTTTCCCGGCGAGGTCGGCAAGGCGCGGCGAAAATTGCAGTCCCAATAAATCGAACAGCCCGAAAACCAAATCAGTGTAACCGGCGGTATCGGTCGTATGTTCCAGAATCGTCAGTTCGGTTTCGTTGTCGAGAATTTCATCCAGAACGTAAGTCGCATCTCTAATCGTCGTCGGAATGACTTTCGTTCCGAACTGAGAGTATTGATCCGATGTCCAGGTGTAATAAGTCAGCCCACGTCCGTAGCCGAAATATCTGGGAACCGCGACAGCGTTGCGGGTTTTGACCGACACGGGAAATCTTTGTCCGTCGGATGACGATAAAGTCCCGCCGCCCCAGATTTGAGCGAGCGGCTGCCGGCTGTGAAAGTTGACCAGTTCCGAGAACGCCTCTTTGAGCGTTTCTTCTCTTAAATACCAAGTGGAAAACCACGCCATTTTGCGATAGGTCAAGCCTGACATTCGCTGCATCTGCATAAAACCGAAATTGCCGGCTTGGGCTAAAATACTGGCGTAGCAATGATGGAGCGCGTCCGCTGTGCGCGGCTCATTGCCGTTCGGATGAGCGAAATGCCGGGAAAAGTTCGTCCAGCCGTCTACTTCGATGAGCAGCTCGGTCAATTCGATTTCCGGCAGGCGGGCGGATATTTCTTTTTTGAGGGCTTCGCTGCTCGGACTGATTTGCTCGCCGGGCAGTTTCGTGACGATCATCTTTCCGTTTTCCATCCGAATATCGATCTTTCTTTCCAGATGTTCGGCGGGATTGAAATACGCCGGCAGATCGTCGGCTTTCAAGCTTTTTCTACTGTGTTTTTTCACCAACTCGTCGAAAAAGCGGTCGAACTGAATGTAAAGCTCCTGTAATTCGGCTTGCCGCAGCTTCAGCCGATGTTCTCCGTCCTCCGGCAAATCAAGCAGTTCACAGACGGTGGGACGCATTTCGCTCCAGTCTTCAGCCGGAATCAGATAGCTGTCGAGCCGGGCATAACGGCGACTGCCTTCAACCCAGACATCGCCGGCACGCAGTTTGGCGCGTAACTCGAAAAGAACGCAGAGTTCGTAGTATTTTTTAACAATCCTTTCTTTTTCATCAAAAACGTAATTCCACCACTTCGCATCAATAAAATCGACGGGAGCATCGTCGGGAATTCGCCGTTTGCCGCGGTTATTCAAATCCCGCAAAATTTCGATGGCTTCCAGCAAACCGGCGGTTTCGGCATTTCCATCCAAAGGCAAGGCATTCAAAAAAGTCGGGATAAACTGCCGCAGATACGAATAACGATCTCCGATCAATTTGAAAAAGTTTTCGTCGAGCGGTTCGTTGATGCGTTCGCATTCGTTGAAAGTTACTTTGAGTTTGGTTTCGGGCAGAAATTCGTAAATCGCTTTTCGCAGTTCCGTGTCCGGCACGGTCGGATCAATCAGAATCCGGACTAATCCTTGCAGAAGTTTGATTTTATCGCCGGCGAGCAGCGCGATTTGCTGCCGGATTTCCGTTAATTTTCGGTCGGC
>JBKJOZ010000406.1:0-7444 GCA_046595315.1 Limisphaerales bacterium | reverse complement strand
TTGCCTCGCGGACGATTGGGCCTGGCCGCACGCCGGAGTTTATGGCGATGCGATTGTTAAAACGCCGAACTTCGATCGCGTTGCGCGTAACGGAGTTTTGTTCACACGCGCTTTTTCCGCCGCGCCTTCCTGCACACCGTCGCGCGCCGCAATGTTGACGGGCCGTGCCGTTCATCAACTCGAGGAAGGCGCAAATCTTTACGGATTTTTGCCGCGCAAATTTCCGGTCTATCCGAACATTTTGGAAAAGGCGGGTTACGCCGTCGGCTACTCCGGCAAAGGTTGGGCGCCGGGAAATGTTCAAGCAGGCGGACGAGAACGCAATCCTGCCGGGCCGCAGTTCAAAAATTTTGCAACGTTCCTTGAAAAAAGCGGAACCAACCAACCGTTTTGTTTCTGGTTTGGCGGGCACGAACCGCATCGTCCTTACGAAAAAGGGTTGGGCAAAAAATTGGGGATGAACCCTGACCTCGTGCGCGTGCCGCCGTTCTGGCCTGACACGCCGGAAGTGCGCAGCGACATTCTCGATTATTACGCCGAGGTGCAGCAGTTCGATGCGCAAGTCGGCGCGATGCTGGCGTTGCTGGAAAGTCGCGGGCAACTCGACAACACGCTCATCGTCATCAGCGGCGACAACGGTTGGCCGTTCCCGCGTGGCAAAGCCAATCTCTACGAAGCGGGCACCCACCAACCGCTCGCCATTTCCTGGCCGAAAAATATTCATGGCGGGAAAACCAACGACGCGTTCGTGAACCTTTACGATCTTGCTCCGACCTTTTTGGAGGTGGCCGGATTGAAGCCGTCCAAGGAAATGGTGGGGCGCAGCTTGCTGGGTTTGTTGGACGGGAAATCGCCGCGCGACCGCGACCCTATTTTTCTCGAACGCGAACGTCACGCCAACGCGCGCAAAGGTGATTTGAGTTATCCGTCGCGCGCCATTCGCACGAAAGAGTTTCTCTACATCCGCAACTTACGTCCCGACCGCTGGCCGGCGGGCGATCCGGAAAAGTGGGTGGCAGTCGGACCGTTCGGTGATTGTGATGCGTCACCGACCAAAGATTTTATTCTCGATCATCGCGAAGAGGCATCGGGTAAAAAATATTTTGAACTCTGTTTTGCCAAACGTCCCGCTGAAGAGCTTTACGATCTGGCGCAGGACCCGCACGAACTGGTGAACGTCGCGGACCGCCCGCAATTCGCCAAAGCCAAAAAGAAACTGCGAGCTGAGTTGGACCAATGGATGCGCGAAACCGGCGACCCGCGCGCGCTCCACGACGACGATCATTGGGACAAGTTTCCGTATTTCGGGAAATAATTAAATTTCGAGACCAACTGAAATCAAGCAACCGTGCCGCTGCAAAACTATTTTACAGAAGAAATTTCGTTCGAAGCCTTGGCAACTTGTTTTGCAGCCGTGATGGTCACAGGAATAAAATTGGTGATGAGGTTTCCCGAACCGGAATCAAAAATTCGGACGCGTCCATCGAAGCCGCCCATTGCGACTTGATTGTTCGTTGGATGAAATGCGATGGCGAAAATTGCGCCGTCGTTTCCCTTCAAAATCGCAGTGCGCTTGCCATTGCTCACCGTGTAAATTCGAGCCTCGCCACTTGTGCCAATAACAATTCTGTCTCCGACCGGACTCCAGGCGACGGCATGAATCGGCGACGCTTGCCGCTCAAAGTCGCGAACCAGATTCGCATCCCGTGCTGCATTCCCCTGCCCGCGATTTTGATTGTCTGAGATTCGATAAATGCGCGCGGTTCCCAATTCTCCCCCGTAAATAACCAGATCATCTTTGGAATTTTTCGCCAAACAAAGAATCGGTTCGAGCAGTTTATTAATATCGTCTATGAATTGACCGTTCGAGGCGTCGATCAACTTCATCGCTTTGTCGCGACTGCAGGAAAGAATTTTTTTTCCGTCCCCGGTGAAAACTGCTCCGAAAGTCCAATCACTGTGATTGTCGAATTTCATCAACTCCTTTCCATCCTCAGCAGAAATGACGCGCACCGATTTGTCAGCCGCGCCGAAGGCGAGACGCTTGCCATCGGGCGAAAAGGTCGCGCCGTAAAGTGTGTCAGGCGAAATTTTAAATGATTTTAATTCTTTCTGAGTAGCGACGTCCCAAATTTGAATTTCGCCGAAGCGCGAGGGGGCACCGCCAGCGACGACAAGTGATTTTCCATCGGGTGAAAATGTGATGGATTCGATGCGTGGGGATTCACCAAGCAATCTGGCGATCAAGCCAGAACCGTCGGGTTTGTGCAGAAGAACTTCGTGATAGCCCGACACCGCCAAAATATTTCCGTCTGGCGAAAAAGCCATCGCGGAAATCACTGGAGCAGCGGTGTATTCGGGCGGCTTGGAAAGTTTAAATGGATTGCGTTCTGCTTCGGGCGTGTCGTCTTTTGCTCCTTGTATAATCCAACGTTCGAACATCGCGACTTCGACTTTCGTCAACGGATCGCCTTCTTTGGGCATGTCTGGTTCGTCGCCGGAAATATTTTCGAGCAACGTTCCCGTTTTAGGATTTGCCGTTGAAAAACTTTCGCCATGTTTGCCGCCTTTTTTTAAACCTTCGTAAGTCGTGATGTCGAGTTCGCCCTTGGCTTTGCTCGGATTGTGACAACCAGTGCAGCTACGTTTTAAAATTGGAACAAGATCGTGATAATAGCTAACTGGTTTGTCTTCGGCACGGACGAGAGTCGCGAAAGCAAATTGGATAAAAACAATTAGAACGCAGATTTTCATTTCGCAGCAGCGGTTTGATTCACTTCAGCAGGCGCGTTGACGATGAATTGAATTCCCGGCCCGCGCAGTTGAAATTTTCTCCCGTTCACCTCTGCGGTTCCGATCACGGTCAAAGTATTCGTGCTCGGCTTACTTTTGTCGGAAGCCGTCAGTTTGAAATTTACCTCTGAATTTCCGCGAAAAAAATTCGTTGAAGTTGCCGTCACGCCTTCAGGCAAACCTTCAATTGTCAGATTAATTTCATCCGTGAAAAGTCCTCGGCGTTGAGTTTTTGTCAAAAATTCTGCTTCGCTTGCGATGGAATTTTTCACCCCGGCCGCAGGCGTTGTCACCGCTAGGCGCGGCAAGGAATTCTCCAACGTGAATGGAAATTCGGTAACGCGAAGCAACATGGGACCACTAAATTCCACCACCGTCTGGCCGTCCACTTTCGCCTCCGCGCGGGCAAAGATGGGGCGCACGCCGGTCTCGGAATCAATTTTCGCCTTCATGGCAATTTCCGCTCGAGTGTCGTTGGTTTTCAATGTGATTTCGCCGACCTCCAAATTTTTTGCAATCGGATCGTTCCCTGCCGAAAAACCTTCGACGGAAATTTTAACGTCCCCGCTAAATCCTTTGCGCCGTTCAATTTCTGCGAGGAATTTCGAAGATTGATTCTGCTCCAGGCTCGCAATCAACGTCAGCCAATTTACTTCGAAAGGCGCTGGTTCAAGCACGGTGAGATAAGCGGCACCCACCGTTTTGACGGCCACTTTTCGTTCGCGACCACGCTTGTCCAGTTTCGTTGGTTTACTGCCGGAAACCGGTTGCACAGCGCGAGTTTCCTTTTTACCGCTGAGAACGGCAGCAGCTTTCAGTTCGAGCGGAAACGATTTTAAATCTGCATCGGCGCTTGCCGTGAACAAAAGCAAGCCAGTCGAGGAGTCTTCTGAAATGACAATCGGTTCGCATAAAATGCCTCTGGGCAAATCGTCGCAGCTGATTTCAATCGGGCCGCTGAAATCGCTGCGACTGACCTCGACGCGCGCAATCATGCGTCCGCCGCGATTGATTCGGAGCGTGTCGGCAAGAAGTTTGGCGCTGAAATCCGGCGGCACCGGAGGATCGATTGACAAACGATAACCAAAATTTTCTCCGCTGCGACCGAGCAGATCGCGAATGGAAATAAAATATTCGCCCGCTTCGGCGAACGTTTGATCGATGCGGGCATCGGCACCCGTCGCGTCGTCGTTGCGCTGAAGAATGTTGCCGTTCGTATCAGTCAACGTCAGTAACGGATCAAGTTTTGACCCAAAGCGGCTGGCGTAAATTTCAAAAATAAAGCGCTGCCCTTTTTCCACTTTGAATTTGAAAAAATCTGCGTCGTTCGTTTTGAAAATGTGACCGTTGATATTTCCTGGAACAAAAATTTCATTCGCGTTCGTTTGGAAATTATTTGGCTCCTTCTCCATAAAATCGCCAAAAGCGCTAACATCGAATTGGCGCGGATTGGAAAATCCTTTGGCCGTATGGGCTCTAATTTCCTGCGGACCGAAGGGCGCGTTCGGATCAATCGAAATTTTCATGGTTTCCGCCCCTTCCAGATTGGCCCCTTTCAATTTCAAATCAGCGGTTTTGCCGCGTTGACCGCCAAAGGGAAAGATGGACACGACAAAGGGCAGAGCTCCAGCGGTGAGATGATAATTATAAGCGTCGCCGCCGCGATGTTGAAAATCGCGAAGGGTCAAAAAATAATCTCCATCCGCCGGAACCTCAAAATTGATCAATGAATCGAATCCATTTGCGTCCTCGCTCCGCGCGAGTTCTTTGCCGGTGGAATCCAAAACGGTGAGGGACGAATCAAGAGCGGAGCCAAGGCGAGTCGCTTGCACGTCGAAAATTAAACGCTCATTTTTCTTCGCTGAAAATTTAAAAAAATCAGTCTGATCAGCCACGCCAACTTTTCCAAAAATGCCAACGGGCAATTCTATTTGCTGCGCATTGGCGAGCGAATGTTTGCCTCCCGCCTCAACTATTTCCGGCGTATCCGTGACTCGAATCGTCAGCGGATTTGAAACTCCTTCAGGCGTGATGACACGCATTTCGTGCGGACCCAAAACGGCGTCGGAAGCAATCGTCAGCCGGGCCGCAACGCGTTTACCGTCATTAGCTGAACCCGTGGAAAAAACATTCGCCGCCGCTTCCAGCCGGACCACTGGTTTCGCCGGGGGGGCGACGATCACGCTGAAATATTCTTTATCGCCACTAAAGGCGAATTCGGAAATCTGCGAAAGATTTTCTCCAGCAAGCGTGATGTCCGCCGTCGTGCCGCGCTGAATCCATTCCGGCGAAATGGAATTCAATTTGGGAATCAATTGCGCCTGGGCAGCGATGCCGCTGAACAAAAACAATAACGAGCAGAAGCGGAATTTGAACATCGATTTATCCAAACAAAGTGGTGACCGGTTCAGCCTGCACGAGTTCGCGCGGCTGGTTGAGATGATTCAAAACCATCGTGTGCGGATCGATGCCGAGCGCGTGATAAATCGTGGCGAGAATTTGCGTTGGATGAACGGCGTTTTCGGCGGGCGACGAACCGGTGGCGTCGGATTTTCCGTGGATGACGCCGCGTTTAATTCCTGCACCGGCAATCAGCGCCGTGTAACAATACGGCCAGTGATCGCGGCCATCGGGCGCATTTCCATTTCCTGAAGTGCTGACACCGAGACGTGGTGAGCGACCAAATTCTCCAATGGCAACGACCAAAGTTTCTTTGAGCAACCCGCGTTGATCCAAATCTTCCAGCAGCGATGACAAACCGCTATCGAGTTTCGGGCAATGCAAATCGCGCAGCGGGCCGAAATTCGCAGAATGCGTGTCCCACGCATCGACGGTCGGGTTTCCGTTCGCGACGGCAGGCCAATTCATTTGCACAAATTTTGTTCCGGCTTCGATGAGTCGGCGCGCGATCAAACAACCCTGACCAAAAGTGTGGCGACCATATTTGTCGCGCAGTTCGGTTTTCTCCTGCGTCAAATCGAAAGCACTTCGCGCCTTGCCTGATAAAATCAAATCAAACGCTTTTTGGTAATAACTGCTGAGCGCATATTTTTCGACTGACTTTTGCATTTCCGGCATTTGCGCTTCGACTTTTTGGAGAAGCGACGCGCGACGTTCCATGCGTTCTTTGGAAATGCCGTTCCGCAAACTCAAATCGTCGAGCTTAATTTCCTTCGCCGGGTCTTGATAAAAATAATACGGATCATAAGCCGCGCCGAGAAAACCAGCGGTGCCGCCTTTGCCAATCACACCGCTTTCCTGCAAGGGGCGCGGCAACATCACGAACGGCAACATTGGCACATCTGACGGACGCAGCTTCACCACTTGCGAACCCATGTGCGGAAAATCGTTGGGCGCAGGCGGCTCGAGTTGGCCCGATGGCGAAACGCGATCCGGCGTGTAACCCGTCATCATCTGGTAAATCGCAGCAGTGTGATTGAACAAACCGGCGGGCGTGTAACTGACCGAACGAATGAGCGTCGCCTTGTCCATCTGCTTGGCGAGCTTCGGCATGACTTCGCTAAGATAAATTCCCGGAACATTGGATTTAATCGGCTTGAATTCGCCGCGCACATTTGACGGCGCGTCCGGTTTCGGATCCCAAATATCAATGTGGCTCGGCCCGCCTTGCAGAAAAATAAAGATAACATTTTTCGCTTTGCCCCAGCCGCCTTTTGATTTCGTATCGGCGGAATTTTCCTTCTCTTTAGCCTGCGCTTGCAACGCGAGAATGTCGCCGAGCGAAATGCCAAGCAGCCCCGCGCCGCCAACACGCAAAAATTCGCGGCGACTAAATCCGTCACACGTCGAACCAGATTGACCGGGTATGGATAACATAGGCTATTTACCTTTCACTTTTCCGAGGATGTTTGCTTTGGGAACCGCTCCCAAAAATCTGCTGTCGTATGCATTGGATGAATTATCGCCCAAAAGAAAATAAGCATTTTGGGGCACTGTATAGGGAAGTGTTATATAAAAATTAGAACTCTCCCCAAGAGCATTGGCCGAAATATATTGAACATTGGTTACGTGAGAGGGCAACGGCACTGAATTTCCGTCAGCGAACAACGTTTCATTTGTTAAATCAATTTGCTCACCCGGAAGGCCAGCAACACGGAAAACCCAAAGTTCATTAGTCTTTCCCGTTGGTTCAAAAACAACAACGTCCCATCGTTTGGGAGATGCCATCGCATATGCGGTGTAATCAATTGTTAGTGCTTCACCGGGTTTGATCGTCGGAGTCATTGAGGACGAAACGATATTCTGTTGGCGACAGCCATAAACAATTGTCGCAAACATTAAATATCCAATTTGAAGTGTAATCGTCTTCACAATTATCGATTAAACAAAAAGGACGGGCTGTTCAAAAGCGCCCAAGCCAAATCTTGCGCGACTTCCAGACGGTTTGTGCCGGTGCCTAAATCGACTTCTTTGATTTCTTCACTGCTTGGCGGGCGGCTCAAAACGCTAAGATAAATTTCTTCGACGACTTTTTGGTTGTCTTTTTCTTTTTCAACCAGTTTGGAGAAACGATTGTCTTTCGCGCCGACGGCGTCGCCAATCATGTTGCCGTTGATGAGATTCAGCGCGTGGGAAAGCGTGACGTTTCCGGTGCGTTCACATTCGCAGGCAGACTGGCGTTTCGGTCGGC
>JBKJOZ010000386.1:0-6330 GCA_046595315.1 Limisphaerales bacterium | reverse complement strand
ATGAAAAAAATGAACAGACCCACCGGCACGACCGCAACCACGATGTAAATCACGCGCCCCGTCAGAAATAAGCAGAAGCGATACGTTAAATAATCAATTGGCTTGAGCAGAAATTGGCTGATGTTTCCGTCCTTGATATCAGCGGCGATTTTCCAATCGTCCTCGTTCACCGCCGTGAAGGCATCGACAATTGTGACGAGCAAATAATAGGAAATCATTCCCGCCAAAGTGTAGCCCGCAATGCTGGAATCATCTCCCTTTCCTGCATAAATCGTGCGCCACAAATAAATCGTCGCAAGGAGCGGAATAAATCCAAACAATGCGCGAAACAAAAAGTTCACGCGATAAACAAGCATGTCTTGGGCGCCGATTTTGATGACGTGCCAATATTTGCGCATTCGCCGAAAGATGATGGTTTTGCGGCGCATTGCAAGCGCGCTGCCAGCGTCTCGCTGGCAGATCTGAGGCGCATGGCGAATCGCGAGGTTCTTCTGCCAGCAAGATGCTGCCAGCACGTTTGCAAATTCAACTTGGTGTTCTTCGCACGCTTGGATTAAATCTTCTGCGTGCCAACGAAAGTTATTGCAGTCGCAAATCAAAAAGGTGGCGTTGGAAAAACGACGACCTCGATCAATCTTTCGGCCTGTCTCGCCGCCGCTGGACAACGGGTTTTGCTGTTTGATCTCGATCCGCAAGCCAACGCGACGAGTGGTGTTGGTGTGGAAAAAATCGACGGCGCCAGCGCCTATCGTCCGCTGCTCGGTGAAGGAGTGTTGATTGAAAAAATCAAACCAACTGAATTTGAGCGGCTCGAGATTATTCCCAGCGAAGTGGATTTGTGCGCAGCGGACATCGATTTGTCGCGCATGGAAAATCATTTGTTTCGGCTCAAGGAAAATCTCCAACCCATTATCGATTCACAACGTTTCGATTTTATTCTGATTGATTGCCCGCCGTCGCTCGGCGTCTTGACTTTAAACGCGTTCGCTGCAGCGGATTGGTTGTTGATTCCCCTGCAATGCGAATATTACGCGCTCGAAGGGATTTCGATGATCAATCGAATTCTCGGCCAGATTCGCGATGGCGGAACGAATCCCGGTTTAGAAATTATCGGCGTGGTCATGACGATGTTCGACGGTCGCACGCGGCTTTCGCAACAAGTCGTGAGCGAAGTGCGCCAACATTTCACGGACAAAGTTTTTGAAACCGTGATCCCGCGCACAACGCGTTTGGCAGAAGCGCCAAGCTTCGGAAAGCCGATCGTTCATTACGATAAATACAGCGCGGGCGCGGCGGCGTATGAAGTCTTGACGCAGGAATTTTTGAAACGCGTTTTATAGGTTGCTGATTGCGCAACTGGGCGTCTTCGTTCAGTTTAGCGCCATGAAGTCAAAACGCGTTTTCGGTCTTCTCTTTTTCATTTTTGTCGGACTGATTTCACTCCATTCCGCCGACTGGCCGCAGTATCGCGGCCCCAATCATGACGGTTCCACGCCCGAAAAAATTTCCACGAAATGGCCGGTGGAAGGTCCGAAGCAAATCTGGAAAACGGATCTCGGTGAAAGTTTTGGATCGTTCGCGGTCGCGGGCGGAAAAGCGTTTTGCTTTATCCAACGCAAAGTTGCCGGACAGGATGCGGAAGTCGCCATCGCGCTCGATGCAAATACCGGCAAAGAACTTTGGGCATCGCCGCTGGGCAAGCCCACCTATGACACTCAAGGCGGCGATGGACCGCGCTCGACACCCACGGTGGATGGAGAGCGTGTTTACTTTCTGGGTGCGTTTCAGATGTTGAGTTGCCTCGACACAAAAACTGGCAAAGGAATTTGGCGCCATGATCTGGTCGCCGAGTTCGCGGGCACAGTGATCAAGTGGAACCACGCCGGCTCGCCGATTCTCGACAGTAATTTAATTTTTGTGAATGGGGGCGGCGAAGGTCAGGCTTTTCTCGCGTTCAATAAAAAGGATGGGAAGCTCGTCTGGAAAAGCGGTAGCGACAAACCCACTCACGCCTCGCCGGTTCCTGCGACCATCCTGGGCGTCCGCCAGATCATTTTTTTCACACAAAACGGTTTGGTTTCCGCAGAGGCGGCCAGTGGAAAAATTCTTTGGCGCCAGGAATTTCCCTTTCGTGTTTCCACCGCGAGCGATCCCATCGTTTGGAATGACATCGTTTATTGCTCAGCGGGTTACGGGGTTGGCGGCGGCGCTTTTAAAATTTTAAAAACCGGAACCGATTTTTCTGCAACACAACTTTGGCGGCATGAAGGCGGAACGGTAAATCACTGGACCACGCCCGTTTGCAAAGATGGTTATCTTTACGGAATATTTGGTTTCAAGGAATTTGGCCGCGCCCCGCTTAACTGCGTCGAAATCGCCACCGGAAAAGAAGTTTGGTCGCAACCCGGATTTGGCTCGGGCGGTGCGACCATCTTAGTGGGCGGAACCCATGTGCTGGTGCAAGGGGACAAAGGGCCGCTGGTTCTTGTCGAGGCTACCCCCAAGGGTTACAATGAGGTTGCGCGCGCACAACCGCTGGGCGGGAAGTGCTGGACGATGCCTGTGCTGAGCGGCGGACGAATATTCGCGCGCAACACCAAAGAAGGCGTTTGTCTGGATGTCACACCGCAAATTGCGACGGAAAAGTAGAAATTAATGTTGCCAACCAAGGGGGATGAAAGACGAGATTCCAGCACAAGAATTTAAAAAACCAGCGCGGCCGTATCCTTTTTTGGTCCTCGCTCTTTCGCTTCTGTTTACCTGCAGCGCGACATTTTATCTGGCGACGATCAATCGAACAAAAAATCTGGCTCGCGTCGCAAACGTCACGATGGAAACAGAAAATACCATTCGTGATTCTCTGAACACTTATACGGCATTACTGCGCGGCGGCGCGGGGTTGTTCGCTGCCAGCGAAGTCGTGACCCGTCAGGAATTTCACACCTATTTTCAAAGGCTGAGGGCAGAACATTTCTACCCCGGACTGGGCGGCTTTGGTTTTGCTAAACGTGTTCGTCCAGGAGAACGAGCGGCATTAGTGGAAGAAATGCGGCGCCAAGGCCAGACTAACTTCGCCATTTGGCCGACGGGCGAGCGGACCGACTATTTCCCGGCGATCTACCTCGAACCTTTAAATTGGCGCAACCAGCGCGCCATCGGTTACGACATGTTCAGCGAGTCCATCCGTCGTGAATCGATGTTAAATGCTGCACGCCGCGGACTCGCAATTTCCGGCAAGGTCACCCTTGCGCAGGAGACTGAGACCGATCAGCAAGCCGGGTTTTTGATTTATGCCGGCATCTTTTCCAAGGGCGACTTCCCTGCGACCGATCCCGAGCGGGAGAAAGAATTGTCGGGGTTTATTTTTAGTCCGTTTCGCGCCGATGATTATTTTACGGGAATTTTTAGCGGTGAACGGAAATTATCCGTCAACCTGGAAGTTTATGATGGGGATCAGGTTTCAGAAAAAAGTCTATTGCACCGCTCTCGAAATTCGCCCTCGGCCAAACCTCGTTTCACCATCATCCATAAATTTCCCGTGGCTGGTCGCACTTGGACTTTGATCCATCGCACTACGCCGAAATTCGAACAAACGCTGGAACGTTCCAACGTCCTTTGGGTCTTCATCACGGGACTTGGCGTGAGTCTAATTTTATTCGCCGTGACCTTTGTTGTGTCGAAAGCCCGCCGCCGCGCCGAGCAAAGTGAATGGGAATTGTTGCGCGAACGCGAGCGACTCCGGACCAGCGAAGAGTTGCACCGAACCATTGCCGAAACCGCAGCGGACGCCATCATCACCATTGACGAGGAAAGCACCATCATCTCGGCCAATCGCGCCGCAGAAAGAATTTTTGGTTACAAAATCGAAGAGATGCTGGGCCACAGCTTGACCATGTTGATGCCCGAAAATATGCGGGCCCGACATCAGGTTGGGTTCAGCCGCTTTCTCGCTACGGGTGAAAAAAAGATTTCCTGGGGCGGAATCGAACTTCCCGGCCAGCACAAAAACGGCCAAAAAATTCCATTGGAAATTTCCTTCGGCGAAATCCAGAAAAAAGGAAAACGACTTTTCACTGGCATCATCCGTGACATCACGGAACGAAAAAAGTCTGAAGAGGAAATTTGGAATCTCAATCGGGATCTGGAACGGCGCGTTTCCCTTCGGACTGGCGAACTTCAGGAGGCCAACACGCAAATGGAATCATTTGTTTATTCCATCGCACACGATTTGCGCGCGCCCTTGCGCGCCATGCGCGGTTTTGCCCAAGCCTTGGGTGAGGATTACAACGACGCCCTCGATGCACAGGGTAAAGATTACGCCAAACGCATTATTTCATCGGCAAAATTCATGGATGAATTAATTAATGACCTGCTTTCCTTCAGCCGTATCACTCGCACAGAACTTGAGCTCACCCCCGTCAACCTGAATGATGTTTTGATTCAGGTCCGCCATCAACTCGCCGAAAATATTCAGGAAACAAAAGCGATCATTGAAGTCTCTTCCTTACCCGAAGTGATCGCCCACGAAACCACCCTGCGGCAAATCCTGATCAATTTGCTCTCCAATTCGATCAAATTTGTCGCCCCAAATGTTCACCCGCACATCGTGATCCGATCGGAAGATGCCGAAAATTTTTACCGAATTTGGATCGAAGACAACGGCATTGGCATCGACCCCCAATTTCGCTCCCGAATTTTCGGGATTTTTGAACGACTTCACGGTGGCACTTACCCAGGAACAGGCATCGGCCTCGCCATTGTCCTCAAAGGAATTGAACGAATGAACGGACAGGTCGGCGTGGAATCCGAACTCGGTAAAGGAAGCCGGTTTTGGTTTGAACTGCCAAAAGTCAAAGACTGACAACGATCCCGCAAGTTGTTAAGAAATGTCACAACTTTTGGAAGCGGATCGACCCATTCAGATTGTTTCTTTACAGGAATAAAAACCAACTTATCCTCGCCCTCTCCAAACAAAATTTTGATTTTCTATGGCCAAGCAAATTGCAGAAATGTTGATCGAATCCGTCACGATGGAATTGCCCGACACCAAAACCGTCCGGCTTAAATGGCCCGAGGGTTACGACATCGATTTTAAGACCGGCCAATTCATCACGCTCTACTGGCCCGATACCACGAATTACAAACGCGCCTATTCGCTTTCCTCCTGCGCGTTGGATCGCGGCGCATTTGAAGTCACGGTGAAACGCGACGGAAAAATGGGAACGCGCATCGTCGATTGGGCAAAAGCTGGCGACAAAATGTGGGTCATCCCGCCAGTGGGGAAATTTCTTCCGGTTCTGGAAGACAACAAACATTTGATCTGCATCGCGGGCGGTTCGGGCGTGACGCCGTTTCGCGCCTTTGTTCGCGAAGCGACGCGGCGACAACTGAAAACAAAAATCACAATTCTTTATACCGTTCGTACCACCAACGACATCATCTTCAACGAAGAATTTCGCCAACTCGAACAGGAGAATCCGAACTTCAATTTTTACGTCACTTGCACCCGCCTCTCGCCCGAAGATCCGTGGACGGGCCGACGCGGACGCATCACCGCCGATTGGGTCAAAGAACATGTTCACGATCCAGCGAATACCGTTTTTTACGCCTGCGGAACCAATGAATTGGTAGAAGCGACCGAAAAATTAGTGCTCGAAGATTTGAAATTGGCGAAGGAACAGATGAAGACGGAGAAATGGGGATAGAGTTGCAACATGAAACGCACACCACTTTTTTCCGCGCACCAAAAACTCGGTGCGCGTCTCATCGACTTCGGCGGATGGGAAATGCCTGTGCAATATACCAGCATCGTTGATGAACATCTCGCCGTTCGTTCTGCCGCTGGAATTTTCGACATCTCGCACATGGGCGAAATCACCGTCGCCGGTTCCTCCGCTGCCGATTTTCTCAATCGCATTTTGACAAACGACATTCGCAAACTCGCCATCGGTCAGGGGCAATACACTTTGATGTGCAACGAACGCGGCGGAGTCATCGACGATCTTTACGCTTACAAAATCGCGGCTGAACTTTTTCTGCTCATCGTGAATGCGTCGCGCATTGAGGAAGATGCCGCGTGGATTCATCAGCAGCTTGAAAACTTTCCACAGCGCAACGGCGTGGTTCTAATTGATGCTTCGCACAATTACGCGGCCGTCGCAGTGCAAGGGCCGAAGGTAAAAGATTTTATCGCTGAAGTTATTCCCGGCGGT
Source organism: Limisphaerales bacterium (assembly GCA_046595315.1). Taxonomy (GTDB): domain Bacteria; phylum Verrucomicrobiota; class Verrucomicrobiia; order Limisphaerales; family CANJXF01; genus CANJXF01. The sequence goes on along the minus strand of JBKJOZ010000386.1, from coordinate 118 downwards.
TCCGTCGGCGGAACAAAAGTTGGCACCGTCACAGAATTGAAGAAAAACGAAATCGGCGTTTTCCATTTTGAAAATGAAAACGTGTTCGTCGGACGCACCGGCTACACCGGCGAAGATG
>JBKJOZ010000374.1:0-3817 GCA_046595315.1 Limisphaerales bacterium | reverse complement strand
ATGACGCCAACATCGAGCGCTTCGACATTTTGCCGAAAAGCTTCCTCGTCCAGCGTGAGCGGGCATTGCAAAAACGCGGAGCCCGCAAAAGCCACAAGGCCGAGTCGATCACTCTTGGCGAGGCGCAATAAATCGAGCGTGGCGAGTTTGGCGCGCGTCAGGCGATTCGGTGCAACATCTTCGGCCAACATGCTGCGCGAAGTATCGACGGCCACAACGATGTCCAAGCCTTGTTGCTTGGCTTCTTCCCATGAGAAACCCCATTGCGGCCGCGCCATTGTGAGGATTAAAAACGCGACGACGGCGAACATTAAAACGAGCCGAAATTTTTGACGTGATGACGAAACGCCCACGGTGAGATTTGCCAGCAAACGCGATTGCACGAATGTTGCAATCAACTTTTGTTTTGTGCGCCACGTCCAGATTAGGAATGCGCCGAGCGGCAACAGCAAAAGGAGCAGCAACCAAAGCATTTGGGGTTGGGCGAATAAACTCACGGCAATTTCCTCCAGACCGTTTGGCTCAGGATAATTTCGAGCAGCAAGACGAACAAGCCGCCCAGAACAACCCAAGTGAAAAGCTCGTCGTATTGTCGATATTTTTTTACTTCAAAATCAGTTTTCTCAAGCCGATCAATTTCCGCGTAAATTTTCCGAAAACTTTCCGAGTTGTCGGCGCGATAATATTTTCCGCCGGTGCGTTGAGCGACTTTGGTGAGGGTTTCTTCGTCCACATCCACGGGAACTTGTTGATAAACTTTCTGGCCGGAGAACGGATCAACCCCAACGGGCATTGGCGCGGTTCCGCGTGTTCCCACGCCGACTGTGTAAACTTTTATCTTCAACGTTTCCGCGATTTCCGCCGCCGTCAGTGGAGGAACTTTTCCAGCGTTGTTCACGCCGTCGGTCATGAGAATGACAATTTTACTTTTTGATTTCAGGTCGCGCAAACGATTGAGCGAGGCAGTCAATCCCGAACCAATCGCGGTGCGGTCTTCGATCATGCCGAGGTAAAGGCGTTCGAGATTTTGCAAAAGAAAATCGTGATCAGTCGTCATGGGCGAGGCGATGTAGGCGCGACCGGCGAAAGCGACCAGGCCGATGCGATCGTCGCGGCGTTTTTTAATAAATTTTTTCAAAACGTCTTTCGCCATGATGAGGCGGTTGACGCGTTTGTTGTCTAATTCGAAATCTTCAGCGGCCATGCTGCCCGAAAGATCAATCGCAAGGACGATGTCAATGCCACTGGCGCGATTGCTCGATTCGCCTTTGATGAGCCGCGGTTGAGCGAGCGCGATGATAAAAAACGCGAGCGAAAACCAGCGGAGCAGCAGAAGAATTTTCCCGGCGTTTGAACGAGCGAGGCCGGAGATGGGTTTGACCAATTGCACGGAGGAATAAAGGAACGCGGAATTTTGCCCGCGTTTTCCCTGAAGCCACGCCAGAACGGGAAGCAGTAAAAGCAGCAATAAAAAATAAGGATGCGCGAAGGTCATTTGGAGAAATCGAGGGTCGAGGGTCGAGGGTCGAGAGCCGGTGGTTCGGTTTCATCGACGAGGCGAACGGCGGATTGATGGATATCGCGCAACTCGGTTTCGGTCGGTTCGTAGCGGGCGAATTTCACGAGATCACAGCGCGAAAGAAAATCGCCGAGCGTTTGTTTTTGGTCAGGCGTCAGGAGTTCGGTGTTTTGCAGTTCGTAAAGAAATTCTTCGGTAGTTCGTTCCGGCGCGCGAAAATTAAATCGTTCTTCCAAATAAACGCGGAGCGTGTCGGAAACGGAAACGGTGAACGGTTCCGGTTCGGAAATGATGCGCAAGGCTTGTTCGAGTTTTTGCCGGGCGCGTTGGTGCGGCGGAACAATGGGAACGATGAGCGCTTGAGATTTTTGCTTTTGCCAGCGTCGCCAGAGGAAAAAACCGAGCGCAACGACGCACAAAACTCCGAGCGCGAGCCAGAGCCAGAACCAGGGATTGGCAATCTCGATGGGAGCTTTGATGTCATGCAAAGCGAGATCCGCCACATTGGTGGCCGACGACGGAGCAGGGATGATCAGCGCCGAATTTGTATTCATTTCACGGACTGTTTTGACCAGAAAGTGCGCTGCGCGTTCATGCGGAAGTTTTGTTCGACGCGACCCGCTTCGCAAGTCCCTACATTTTTAGGGCGGGTTGAAGTTTGAATACAAACAAGAATGGCCACAGAGGGCACAGAGAACCAGAGGATGGTAAAATCTTTTGATCTCTGCGCCTCTGTGCCCTCTGTGGCAATTCTTAAAATGAAATGGGTCGCAGCCGTTACGCCACTTTAGGAGCGGACGTGACGAGCGGTTTAATCGCGGGTGACGGGGCGGATTGAAACCACGTTCGCCAGCCTTCGGTGAGTTCGAGCCAAAGCCAGCTTGCTATCGCTTTGAAAATCGGAATCGAACTCGAGTGGGCGAAGGTGTAGCCGCCAAACATAAATCGTTGATGGTTACTTTTTTTGCCCATGACATTCCTAGCGCGACGCGAGCGGGCGATTTGGGCGAAACGCCGATTGTAAGTGCGCATGAAATGATAAAACGGCACGGATGGTTTTGTAGAAAAAAGTGGTTCGCCCAATGCCACCGGGCCGCGTTTGAATGGTTGCGCCGCGACGCCGAGATAATAAAAACCAAGGTCCATGAGAAACGCCGCTTTGACCAAATCGTATTCGCCAAAGTATTCGTATTTGTCGTGGTAAATGGCATCGAACCAGCGCGCGTAACTGCGAGTGAAATCCGCGTTGTGCATTTGGATTTTTTCCTGAAACTTTTCGTCACCGTTTTGTTGAGCGATGATTAAATTTTTCGTTCGCATGGCGGTGAACGAAATCCAATCCATTCCCGGACTGTAAAATGGATCAATAAATCCTGCCGCGTCGCCGACGAGGGAAAAACCGTCGCCCGCAAATGTGGTGCTGTAATAGGGAAGATTTTTCCGCCAATGCACGTCGCCTTCCGTCCATTGCGCGTCGGACATCAACTCGCGCGCGACCGGATGTTTGACCAAAAAGTTTTTCAAGCGATCGCCAATGGCACCTTCTTGCGGGAACTCCACGAGCCGTTGATCGAACGTGACGCCGATGCTGACGTCGCCGCCTTTGAGCGGAATCCACCACGCCCACCAGCCGTCGCCCATCAGATGATTCGTGGCCGTGCCTCGCGCGCCGTGACAATGCATCGCCCATTTCGGAAATTTTTTGGCGAGCATCGGGTCTTCAAATTCTTTGACGTTTTTCCAGCGCGACCAAACGGCGGAAGTAGGATGCGCGGTGTTGGCGCGCCACCAGCCGTTTTGACGTGCGAGAACAGCGGCGACGCCCGAAGCATCAACCACCCAGCGGGCGCGAATTTCTTCGGTGATTTCGCCGGTTTTCAAAGTGACGATTTGTTCGCCGCCGGGAACCAGTTCAATTTTCTGGACGCTGGCGGGGCGACGCAATTGCGCTCCCAAAACCACGGCGCGACGCAAGACTTCTTCGTCGAGCGCAGCGCGATCTACGAGGTAAGCGGGGACGCGCGATAAATATTTTCCGCCAATTTCGCTGCATTGATCGAGCGATTGAGTCTGGTCGTTGGCGAACCAAAAGCGCAGGCCGTTTTTATTGATGTGCTCTTCGTTGAGATAGCGGGTGAGACCAAGGCAATGCGTGAGAAAATAGGTGCTGACTTCAACCGTCGCCTCGCCGACGCGTCGTGAAAAAACGGTGGATTTTTCGACGATCAAAATGCGCAGCGTAGGAATTTCCTGCAACAAAAGCGTGGCGGTGGACGCGCCGGAAAGCGCGCCACCGAT
>JBKJOZ010000380.1:0-8578 GCA_046595315.1 Limisphaerales bacterium | reverse complement strand
ATGGCCTTTTGCTCCGCCATGTCGCGCACGCTGCAAGTGTTGAGCAAAATCACGTCGGCGACAAATTCGGTTGGCGCGAGCGAATAACCTTTGGAAACGAGTTGGGCCGCGACCGCTTCCGAGTCGCGCTCGTTCATCTGGCATCCGTAAGTTTTGATGAAAACGCTCGGCATGAAAAGTGGCTGGAAGTTACGCCGCAGAAAACCGATTGGAAAGGGATGAATTAAAAAGGCGCAGAGTTTAAATCTCTGCGCCTTTGAAAAAACTAAGCAACAACTTCGTCAACCATTTTGACGACGCGACTTTGCGCGGTACGCTTGCGTTTGCCTTCGTCCAATTCTTTTTTGCGGAGACGCAAATTCTTCGGCGTCGCTTCAACGTATTCGTCGGAACTGATGTATTCCAACGCGCGTTCGAGCGATAATTTCATCGGCGCATCGAGTTGAATGCCTTTGCCGTCGCCTTGAGAACGCATGTTGGTCAAGCGTTTGGCTTTGCACGGATTGACTGGGATATCATTTTCGCGGGCGCACTCGCCGACGATCATTCCAACGTAAACATGGTCGCCTGGTTCGATCATTAACTTGCCGCGTTCCTGCACCATATTAAGCGCGTAAGCCATCGCTTCCCCGGTTTCCATGCTGACGAGCGAACCATTTTTGCGTGCCGCAATTTCGCCGCGATCCGCGCCGTATTCATGGAACAAATGACTCATTACACCCATGCCGCGAGTTTGATTCACAAGATCCGTTTCAAAGCCGATCAATCCGCGTGTCGGAATAAAAGCCTCGATGCTCACGCTATCACCGATGTGATTCATGTTGGTGATTTCAGCGCGACGATTGGAAAGATTTTGCATCACATCGCCCATGAATTCCTTGGGAATATCAATGAACAATTTTTCGATCGGCTCCAATAATTTTCCTTCCGCGTCCCGACGATAAAGCACTTCCGGTCGTGAGACTAAAACTTCGTGACCTTCACGGCGCATTTGTTCGACGAGAATCGCGATTTGCATTTCGCCACGGCCCGCGACGTCGAAAATTTTCGGGTCGTTCGTTTGTTTAATTCTCAGAGCGACATTCGTGCGAATTTCTTTTGTGAGGCGTTCCCAAATGTGGCGGGCAGTAACAAGTTTTCCGTCCTGACCAGCAAGCGGGCCGTCATTGACCGCGAACTGCATTTGAATTGTTGGCGGATCAATCGGCACAAACGGGATGGGTTCTGCAGAGTCAGAATTGGTGATTGTTTCGCCAATAAACACATCTTCAAAACCCGCGACGCCGCAAATATCTCCCGCGTGCGCTTCGGTGATTTCGATTCGTTTCATTCCTTCAAAGTGAAACAACATCGTGCATTTCCCTTTGGTTTTCCGGCCGTCGCCATGAATGCAAACCAGCGGATCGCCCACTTTGATTTTGCCGCAAAGAATTTTTCCAAACGCAATTCGGCCGAGGTAATCCGAGTAATCTAAATTCGCAACGAGCACTTTCAAATCTGTGCCAGCTTGCGCGCGCGGCGCGGGAATATTTTTTACAATCGAATCAAAAAGCGGCTCCATCGTGGTGGTGACGTCTTTGATATCGAGCTTCGCGTAACCGGCTTTCGCGCTGCAATACACCACTGGAAAATCGAGTTGTTCATCCGTCGCGTGGAGCGCCATGAATAATTCAAATACTTCATCCAAAACTTTGTGCGGACGAGCCATTTCGCGATCAATTTTGTTGATGACGACAATGGGTTTCGCGCCAGCTTCGAGCGCTTTGCGCAAAACGAAACGGGTTTGCGCCTGCGGACCATCGACGGAATCAACCACGAGCAACACTCCGTCGATCATGTTCAAAATACGCTCCACTTCGCCGCCGAAATCCGCGTGGCCGGGAGTGTCAACGATGTTGATATGAAAATCTTTGTATTTGAACGCGGCGTTCTTGGCGCGAATGGTGATGCCCTTTTCTTTCTCCAAATCCATGGAATCCATCAGGCGTTCCTCGCCGGATTCGTGCTGGTTGGCGCGGTAAGTGCCGGATTGTTTCAAGAGACAATCAACGAGCGTGGTCTTGCCGTGATCGACGTGAGCGATAATTGCGATGTTCCGAATGTGTTCCATAAAATCTAATTCCTAAACGAGCCGCGTAATGTGCCTTGAACGGGAGAAAGGTCAAGCTGCCGTTGCGTGTCTTAGAATCGTCGGAGAAAAGCGCCTCGTCTCATTTAAAAATGTCGAAATTATCTTTCACCCGAATGTTTTCTCAAAGTTCAAGGAGGCTTGTTATTTTACCCTGCCTATTGAATTCTCTTTTCCATGTCTGCCCCTGATTTTAATGCGACCCACCCCAGCGGCGGCGCGCGGTATGGTTTTAATCCGTTTCGCTTTGGCCTAATTGGAGCGCTGGTTTTGGCGATCCTGTTGGTGGTTCTCGGCGTGTATGTCTGGTTTTTTTGCCGCATCGAACCGCCGTCCGGATTTTGCGCCGTGCTCGTACGCAAAGATGGAAAAAATATTCCGGCCAACGACATCATCGCCATTTCGCCAGATCAAAAGGGCATCCAATTGGAGCCGCTCAGCGAAGGACGCTATTTCTACAATCCGATTTATTGGTCGTGGAAGATGGAACCGTTGACGCAAATCAGAGAAGGCGAAGTCGGCATCATGGTTCGACAATTCGGCGCGTCACCGCCTGCGGGAAAATTTATTGTCCGCATGAAAGACGCCGATGGCGCGATGCATCGTGGGATTATCGATGAGCCGTTGCGACCGGGAACTTATCGAATCAACCCGAGTGCTTATCGTGTTGAAAAACGGCCAGCCGTGAAAATCGAGCCAGGCGAAGTTGGCGTTGTGACGTTGCTTTACGGAAAAACTCCCGCGCAACCGAACACATTTCTCGTCAAAGAAAATGAGCAAGGTGTTCAGGAAACACCGTTGCATCCCGGCACTTATTATCTGAATCCCTACATTCAACGCGTCGATATCGTCGGCGTGCAAAGTCACAAAACGGAATTTGAAATCAGCTTTCTTTCCAAAGACGGTTTTCGTTTTCCAGTCAAAGGCGCCGTCGAATGGGCTGTGGAAGAAACGCGCGCGCCGGAAGTTCTTGTGATGATTGGCGACGGCGAAGACATCGTGAACAAAGTTATTTTGCGTTCCGCGCTTTCGATGAGTCGCGTGCAAGGTTCCAAATATAGTTCCGCCGATGTCATCAGCGGAACGGTGCGAAAAGCGTTTCAGGACGAATTCAGCAAGCACATTGCTTCCGAATCCGCACGCAAAGGGATTCTCGTTAAGGCCGCTTTGATTAGCGAAATCGAGCCGCCGCAGAAAATCGCCGAACCTATTCGCGAACGGGAAATCGCCGTGCAAACGCGAACGAAATACGAGCGCGAAGTCGAACGCGCCATCACCGACGCCAACGTTGCCGAGCAGAAAAAATTGCAGGATCAAAAAGTGCGCATCGTCAAAGCCGACACCACGCGCAAAAACCAAATTCAAAACGCGAACAAAAATCAGCAGGTGCAAGTCATCGGCGCACAACGCGATTTGGAAGTCGCCAAAAAAGATTTGGAAACGGCAGAGAAACTTTCGCAGGCGATTGTTTCCACGGGACAAGGCGACGCCGACGTCATTTCCTACACGCGCAAAGCCGAAGCCAGCGCGCTCAAATCCATCATCGCGCCATTCGGAAACGGCTCGGCTTACGCGCGTTTTTTGTATTTGAACAAGGTTGCGCCGAACATTGATTCGATTCTGGCCAACAGCGATGGCCCGCTCGCGGAACCGTTTCGCGATCTGTCTAAACCCGAAGTGAAAGGCGGTGCGAAATGAAAAAGAAACCTCTCGTAATTTTGACGTTGGCCGCAGTGGTTTTGCTCCTGGGTTATGTTTTTGTTTATGAAGGCATTTGGGTTTGGATCGTCGAGAACACGGATGTTCCGCCGAACAAAATGGTGATCCTCGTTGCGAAAACCGGAAAGGCCATGCCTGCTGGGCAAATCATCGCGGGACCTGGAGAAAAAGGTGTTTTGCTTGAGCCGCTGGGAACAGGACGTCATTTCATCAATCCATTTTCTTTCGAGCGCCAGCTCCGCGATCAAGTTGTTGTTGGCCCCGGCGAATTGGGCGTAGTGATTAATAAATATGGAACCGATTTGCCACCCGGCGAATTTCTCGCGCAACCCGGTCAGCGCGGCATTCAACGCGAAGTTCTTTTGCCAGGCACATATAAATTAAATCCGTACGCTTACGAAGTTCGCACCGTGAAGATGACGGAAATCGAACCGGGCCACGTTGGAGTCATCGCCGCTCGCTCTGGCAAAGCGACGCAAAATCAATTGGCAGAACCGGGCGAACGCGGCGTGCAGAAAACCGTTTTGCAACCGGGACTTTATGTTTTGAATCCAGAAGCGTATTCGGTCGAAAGCATTGAAGTCGGTTTCAATCAAATCACGATGGCGCACGGCGGCAAACTTCCTGAAACACAAACCACCGGGCAATCGGCGCAAATGCAAAAACGCGCACCCGCAGGCTTGCTGAACGCCAACCAAAATCAATCTGGTGTTCCGGTGCTTTCGGCCGTGCGATTTCCTTCAAGCGACGGATTTGAAATCACGATTGACGTCACGTTGCTCTGGCAACTTTTGCCGCAGGATGCGCCGAGTGTGGTTTCGCGTTACGGCAACATTCAAAAAATCGAAGGTAACATTCTCATCCCGCAAATTAATTCCACCGCGCGCATCAAAGGCTCCACGTTCGGGGCCGTGGATTTTATTGTTGGCGACAAACGCGAAGAATTTCAACGCGCGTTTCAGGAAACGATTGAAACCACGTTGAAAGAGAAAAAATTGCAGGTCGATCTCGCGCTCGTGCAAGACACGATTGTGCCGGAAAATATTTCCGGGCCGATTCAGGATTCGCGTATCGCCGCCGAGTGGAACATCACGAACACGGAGAAAACTAAAACTGAAGCGAAGAAAGCGCAACTGGACGAAACCGTCGGCAAGATCGCGCAGATCGAGCAAGTCGTTGAATTTGAAACGCAGCGTTTGGAAGGAAATCTCGTCGCCGAACAGGAAAAAGAAGTGAATCAAATTGGAGCCGAAGCGCGTTTGAAAGTGGCCGCGCTCGCCAGCGAAATGGCGATCATGAAGGCGAACACGAAACGCAAAATCGGCAGTGCCGAAGCGCAAGTCGTCGAGTTGAAAGGCAAAGCGGAAGGCGATGGTTACGCGTTGCAAGTGCAAGCCGCCGGAAGCGCGGCGGATTACAATGCATTTCAATTTGCCAAACAGTTGCCTGAAAAAATTCGGCTCTCTTTAATTTACGCTGGCTCTGGAACGCTTTGGACGGATTTGGATAAAGCATCGCAACTCGCGCCCTTGGAATTGTTGAAACAAGTCAAGCAAGCTGATGTAACGCCGAAGAAATAATATGGCTCACGGCAACGCTACCGAATTTAATTTCGCGGCCTTTCATGCCCGCCGAAAAATTCTGAAAATCACAGGCACAGTTCTCATCATCGCCGGACTGTTCGCCGTCGTGGATATGGTGGCAGAAAGACCCATTCCATTGACTGGAGCCAAAGCTGTTTTTGCCGGATTGCTATTGCTGATTCTCGGTTTCGTGTCGCTGTATAATGGTTACAAATTGCCGTTGGCAGAAGCGATCAACCTGGTTCACGGAGGAGGACGCGGCATCACTGCCTCTGAACTCGTGCATTTGATGAGGGTGGATCGCATCACCGCTGACCGCATTATTCAACGACTCATTGAAAAAGGTTTTCTCCGCGCATCGACTAACAGCACTGAAGCCGAGCCAGTTTTCGATCCCGTAAAGTGAGAAGAAATAAATTCGGTTGCGCAATACAAAGTCCGCTAGCGTCGGTGTCTATTGGATGAAGGAACGAAATGATATGAGCGCGAACCAAAGTCCCGAAAAATCCAAACCGACGAGTCCTCAAAAGCTTGTCATTATTTTGCTGTTGTTCGGCTGTGCGTTGGCCGTCTTGTTCAGTTTGTTGCCCAAGGGAAAAGATTCGCGTTCGTCATCGCAGTCTGGGACAAACCCGCCAGGTTCTTCTGAAATTACAGACCGGCGAAATCGTCCGCTCCACGGTGGAATTAAACGCGCGGAAAAACAAACCGCTGAAGAAAAAGTCGCGGTGCGTCTAGCTGCCTTCGACAAAAACCGCCGAGAAGTAACGCATCGTTATGCTGAGAAATTGGGGATCACAGTTCCGAACGATTTTGAAAAATTCTTCGACGCGGCGGATACCGGTAATTGGGACGAAATTGATCGCCTGTATAAAGGGTTGCAGAAAAAGAGAATGAGTCTGAAAGGCGAAGACGCGATGACGTTTCAAAGATTTTTACCAGCGGCTCAAGAAGCGTGGGGCGCGCATGAAGCTGCGCATTCGTGGTCAGCGCAAGCGTTGCTGGACTACGGGCACGATGTGCTCGGTTCGTTGAAGGCGGATATGGTTTACGTCGGCGGGACAGACCCCGGCAGATTTATTCCCACTTTTCTGAACGAAACTTCCGGCGGCGAAAATCACGTTGTCCTGACCCAAAATGCTCTCGCTGATGCGACCTATCTTGAATACGTAAATTTTCTTTACGGAGATCGTTTGAAAACATTGAGCGGGCAGGATTCACAAAGCGCATTTCAGGAATATCTTCAAAGCGCAGCGCAGCGACACGCGGAAGGTAAACTGCGGCCCGACGAAAATTACAAAGTCGAGGAAGGGCGGGTTCAGGTATCGGGCGGCGTTGCGGTCATGGCCATCAACGAGCTTTTGTTGCAAAAACTTCAGCAAAAAAATCCCGAACTTTCCTTCGGTTTGGAAGAATCATTTTCCCTGCCTTCCACCTACGCTGGCGCGATGCCGCTCGGACCGATTCTCGAATTGAAGTCAGCGAACTCGACTGCGCAGATCACTGCCGCCATTGCCGCAAGTTCGTTGAATTACTGGCGCGAAAAAATCAGCCAAATAAACTCCGCATCCGATTCCACACCCGCCACGACTCTCGCGTATGCTCACATGATGGTGGCGCAGGGAAATCTTTTCTCTGATCAAAACTTTTCCGGCGAGGCCGAACAAGCCTATCGTCTCGCGCAACAATTGGCGGCCAGCGAAGTTGAACCGAGTGGCAAACTTTATGATTTGCTCATGCGAAATGGCCGGAATGCGGAGGCTGCAAAAATTTCAACGCAGTTCCAACAAACTTATCCTGAAAAAGCTGTTGCCTTCCAGAAGCTGGTGAATGCGAAACGATAAGAAATGAAAGCAGCAGTTCTCCATGGGAAAGAAGATGTTCGGATTGAGGAAATCCAACCGGCCAAATTAAAATCCGGTGAAGTCCGTATCGCCATCGAAGCCGCGCTGACTTGCGGAACCGACCTGAAAGTTTTCAAACGCGGCTATCACGCCAAAATGATCGTGCCGCCGGCGGTCTTTGGACATGAACTCGCCGGGAAAATTTCTGAAGTCGCTCCCGAACTTACCCATTGGAAAATTGGCGACCGCGTCGTGGTCGCGAACTCAGCCCCGTGCGGCGACTGTTTTTTCTGCAAAAATAATCAAGAGAATCTTTGCGACGATTTGTTGTTTCTCAATGGCGCTTACGCGGAATCAATTGTGGTTCCGGCGCGTCTGGTCGAGAAAAACCTGCTCCGCCTGAAACCCGAAACCGATTATCGCGACGCCGCTTTGACTGAGCCGCTGGCGTGCGTCGTGCAAGGGGTCGAAGATTCCCACTTGCGCGCGGGCCAAACTGTTCTGGTGATTGGCGCCGGGCCGATTGGGTTGATGTTCGTGGCGCTGGCGAAAAATCTCGGTTGCGCCGTGACGGTGGCGGGTCGCGGCGAGCAGAGACTGGCGGCGGCGCGGCGTTTGGGCGCGGTTGAGTTGGTGGACTCGACTCAAAACCTGAAACGCGCCTTCGATGTCGTGATCGAGGCGGTGGGCAAACCGGAAACCTGGGAAGCCGCCGTAAAGTGGGTGCGCAAAGGCGGCACGGTGAATTTTTTCGGTGGTAGCCCGGCGGGAACAACGGTTTCGCTCGACACCTCGTTGATTCATTATTCAAACCTGACCTTGCTCGCCAGTTTTCATCACACGCCCCGAACGATTCGCCGCGCGCTCGACCTCATTGAAAGCGGCGTCATCCGCGCGGACGATTTCGTGGATGGTGAATGCGACTTGAATCATTTGCCCGCATTATTTGCGTCCATGGCGGCGGGCAATCGCGCCGTGAAAACGGTCGTTCGACTTTCGAGCTAACTCCACCTCTTGCTTAAGCTTGCGGCCATCCCGCGACAGACTTGCAATCACCTTGCTCACCAATTTTAATCTCGGCACATGAACGCGCTTTTTTACGGGGACAACCTCCATGTGCTCCGCGAACAGATCAAAGACGAGACTGTCGATTTGATTTATCTCGACCCGCCGTTTAATTCCAAGCCCGATTACAATCTCCTCTTCAAATCGCCCAAGGGTCAGGAGAGCGATGCGCAGATTACGGCCTTTGAAGATTCGTGGCATTGGGGCGAACAAGCCGAACGCGAGTTCGATGAAATCCT
>JBKJOZ010000344.1:0-10702 GCA_046595315.1 Limisphaerales bacterium | reverse complement strand
GACCAAAGAAGTTGTCATCGTCGGCGCGGGTCCAGGCGGACTCGCCACCGCCATTCTGCTCGCTGCGGCCGGAGTGCGGGTAAAAATCGTGGAGCGCTTGCCGATCATTGGTGGACGCACCTCTCGGATTGAGGCTGACGGATTCAAATTTGATCTCGGACCCACGTTTTTTCTTTATCCGCGCGTCTTGGAAGAAATTTTCGCCGCAGCTGGAACTACTCTTTGCAACGAAGTCGAGATGGTGCGGCTCGATCCGCAATATCGCATTCAGTTCGGTGCGGGCGGACACATAGATGCGACGCCGAACATCGCGAAAATGGAAAATGAAATTGCGAAACTCTCTCCGGCTGACTCACCAGGCTTCAGCCGTTTTTTAAATGAAAATCGCACCAAACTCACACGCATGGAGCCGTGTTTGGAGAGCGCCTTTTTGGGTTGGCAGGATCTGATTCAGATGCGCCTGCTGAAAATGTTGCCAATGTTGCGACCGCATCAATCGGTGGACACTTATCTCAAACGGTTTTTCAAAGACGAGCGCGTGCGCCTCGCGTTTTGTTTTCAGTCGAAATATTTGGGCATGTCACCGTTTCGTTGCCCGAGCTTGTTTAGCATCCTGAGTTTTCTGGAATATGAGTATGGCGTGTTTCATCCAATTGGCGGCTGCGCGGCCATCACGACGGCAATGGCACGAGTGGCGGAGCGGTTGGGCGTTGAGATTTTGCTCAATGAACCGGTGGAAGAAATTTTGTTCACCGGGAAACGCGCCACCGGAGTTCGCACGGCAAGTCAAACGCATCGCGCCGATGCCGTGGTGGTCAACGCCGACTTCGCTCGTGCCATGGAAAAATTGGTTCCCGATCACTTGCGCCGACGTTGGACGGACAAAAAACTTGGGAAGAAAAAATATTCCTGTTCGACCTTCATGATGTATCTCGGCGTCGAGGGCGAATTTAATTTGCCACATCACACGATTCACATCGCCGAGAATTACACGCGGAACCTCGACGAAATTGAGAACAAACACATCCTCAGCGAAGACACCAGTTTCTATGTGCAAAACGCTTGTGTGACGGATTCAACCCTCGCGCCGAAGGGGAAAAGCGCGCTCTACGTTCTCGCACCCGTGACGCACCAGCATCCGAATGTGGATTGGGCGAAGGAGCGAAATGGATTCCGCAAAAAACTGCTCAAGCAAATTGGGAAAGCCGGTTATGGAAATATCGAATCGCGCATCCAATACGAACGCGTCATCACGCCAGCCGATTGGGACACGCGTTACGAAATTTATCGAGGCGCGACTTTCAACCTGGCGCACAGCCTTGATCAAATGTTGCATCTGCGCCCGCGCAATCGTTTTGAGGATCTTGAAGGCGTTTATCTCGTCGGAGGCGGCACGCATCCAGGCAGCGGTTTGCCAGTGATATTCGAGAGCGCGCGCATCAGCTCGCGACTTTTGCTGGAAGATTTCGGCAATAGCCATTCGCCGGTCGAACCCAAATTCCAGACCGGGGAAATTGAACCCAGTTTAAATCGCAACGCGATGGCAGATGCAGTGCAACTGTTTGCGCGTCTGTTCAATTTCAAACCCGCGCCCATCGAAACGAAGCGCCACCCCGAATCATGAACTCTTCTGGAAAATCGATGCGAATTCCTATCGCCTTTTCGGATAGCGAAATGGATCAAACCAGTTCCATCGCAAAAACCATGGTCGCGGCACGCACAGCGCAAGCGCGCTGGTCATGCACGACAGTCGAGCATCGTTTGAAATTGGTTCAAAAACTTCGTCACCTTATTACTGAAAACGGATTGCAACTCGCGGAATCCTCTGCGTCTGTCCGCAAGCGTCCTGCGCTCGAATCGCTCACCGCTGAAGTTCTTCCTCTCGTCGAAGCGTGTCGTTTTCTCGAACGCGAGGCCGTGAAACTTCTCGCACGGCAACGGCTCGGTAAACGCCATCGCCCACTGTGGCTCGCGGGGGTGCAAAGTGAAATCCGTCGCGAACCTTTTGGCGTCATCTTGGTGATTGGCCCGGGAAATTATCCGCTGTTGTTGCCCGGTGTTCAGGTCATCCAGGCACTGGTCGCGGGAAATGCAGTTTTACTCAAACCCGGCGTTGGCGGAATGAACGTGGCGCAAGCGCTGTGCGAGCTTCTGGTCCGCGCGGGCTTTGATCCACACCTCATCAACTTGCTTTCCGAATCCCCTGTTGCGGCGCGCGAGGCCATCGCCGCGCGACCGGATAAAGTTGTGTTCACCGGTTCAGCTTTCACCGGTGAAAAAATCCTCGCGCAACTCGCCCCCCAACTTATTCCGGCGACCATGGAACTCAGCGGTTGCGACGCTGTCATCATTCGCGTCGATGCCGATCTTGATCTGACAGTGAAAGCGTTGAAGTTCGCTCTCACCTTGAACAACGGCGCGACTTGTATGTCGCCCAAACGCGTGTTCGTCGCACGCAGTATCGCCACTGAATTGGAAGGTCGCTTGGCACGGACGTTTTCTTCTCATAAAAATCAGAGCCAACTCACCTCGGAAACGGCTGAGCAACTGCGTCCACTTCTCGACGATGCCCTTTCGCGTGGCGCGCATTATGTCGCGGGTGGAATTTCTGGAGGTGGCGCGATATCCGTCCCAATCATTTTAGGAGGAGTTTCGCCATCGTCGCGTTTACTGAAGGAAGATATTTTTGCGTCGGTCGTTTCAATTGTCACCGTCACAGACGACGATGAAATGATCGCTCAGGTCAACCATTGCCCATTCGCGCTGGGAGCTTCTATTTTTAGTCGTGACGAATCCACCGCCCATATACTCGCTACCCGGATCCACACCGGCGTAGTTACGATCAACGATCTTCTTCTTCCCACGGCGGATGCGCGCGTTCCTTTTGGCGGACGCGGACGCAGCGGTTTCGGAAGCACGCGTGGTGCGGAAGGTCTTTTGGAACTCACGACCCAAAAAGTTGTCACGATTACGCGCGGAAAATTCCGACCCGCTTTTGAGCCGCCGCAACTGAGCGATGAACAGCTTTTTCAGGCCTACTTAAAACTCGCGCACGGCCACGGAATTAAATTGCGTTGGAACGCGCTCGCTTCACTTGTCCGAAACCTTTCACGACGACGAAAATCATTTTCCCAGAAAAAATTATGAAAACATCAAGCAACGAACGCATCGCAATCATCGGCGGCGGGCTCGGCGGTCTGGCCGCAGCTTGCACTCTCGCGGCACGCGGTTACGCCGTCACACTTTTTGAGCGCAACGAATGGCTCGGTGGCAAAGCCGCTGTGCTGGAAGAAAACGGATTTCGTTTCGACATGGGGCCGACTATCGTCACGATTCCGTCGGTATTGCGCCGTATTTTTTCCGAGGCGGATCGGCGGATGGAAGATTATCTAGAGCTCGTCCGACTCGATCCGCAATGGCGCTGCTTTTTTGAAGACGGCTCTGCGCTCGATCTCGTTCAAGACACGCAGAAGATGGCCGCAAAACTGGATCAATTTTCACCGGGAAATAAATCTGGCGCGGGCTATCAAGACTTCATCGCCCTTTCGAAACGGCTTCACGAAATCTCCGAGCGTTTCTTTTTCTACAAACCGATTGGTGGCTTGCGCGACATGTTCGATTTCAAAACATCGTTTGATCCGAAGATTTTAGGAGACGTTCTTGCCATGCGGATGGGGAGTTCCGTGGCAGGCACGGTGCGCAAATTTAATCCCGATCCGCGAGTCGCGCAGATGATCGATCACTTCACGCAATACGTCGGTTCATCGCCTTATGGTTCGCCCGCCGTGTTGTGCGGCATTGCGAACATGCAGACCACCGAAGGTGTTTGGTATCCGATGGGCGGAACCGCCGCTGTCCCGCGCGCTTTGGTGAAACTGGCCACGGAACTTGGAGTGCAATTCCGCACCAGCACAAAGATCGAAAAAATTCTCACACGTGATGGCGCGGTTACGGGCGTACTCACAAGCCACGGTGAGGAAATGGAATGCAACGCTGTCGTTTCCAATTGTGATTCCGTCCGGACTCATCGCGAACTCATTAACGGCAGTGTCGGGAAAAAATTTGGGAAACGTCGGAAATACGAAGCCGCCTGCTCCGGAGTGGTGCTGTATCTCGGTTTGAATAAACGCTACGAACACCTGGCGCATCAC
The DNA here is from genome assembly GCA_046595315.1 of Limisphaerales bacterium. Lineage (GTDB taxonomy): Bacteria > Verrucomicrobiota > Verrucomicrobiia > Limisphaerales > CANJXF01 > CANJXF01. Next base: position 6,551 of record JBKJOZ010000344.1, on the reverse strand, counting down.
GACTTTGTTTTCAGCCGTGATCCGCATGAGGAATTTGATTTCATTTACAAAAAAGGCGAACCCACGCCTGACCCGACTTGTTATCTCGCGGCGACCACTTGCAGCGAATCCGCCACCGCTCCGGCGGGCGGTGAAGCGCTTTACGTTCTCGTCCACACTCCGTATCTGCGCCCGCATCACGACTGGAAAACAATGTTGCCCGCCTATCGCAAAGTGATCATTGAAAAACTTAAACGCACCGGCGGGATGAAAGATATCGAATCGCGCATCATTTTTGAACGCGCCCTAACGCCGCAGGACATCAATGATCGTTACCACGTTTTCAACGGCGCGATTTACGGACTCGCCAGCCACGGGAAATTTCTGGGCGCATTCAAACCCGGCAATCGTTCGCCCGATTTGCGCGGATTTTATCTCGCAGGCGGCGCGGCGCATCCCGGTCCCGGAATGCCTATGGTGTTGATGAGCGGTTGGATCGCCGCCGATACGTTGGACAAAGATGGCGTGGTGGAGCCGACCGCAAACGAAAGGCGATCTTTTAAACCTCAAGCCGAGGAAATGGTGGAGGCATGAACACTTCCATCAACAGAATCGAAATGGGAAGCGCCACCGTCCCGGAAACGTTTCACGCGCTCGACAAAGAATTTAACGGGATTGTGGAATTCATCGAAAAAAAAGCGCGCACTCCCCTGCCTGCCATCTCGCAACCAATTCTTCGTTGGTTCACTTGGTATTCGCGCCGTTACATCAAACGCCATTTTCATTCGTTGCGCATTTCTCGCTCTGATCTTCCATTAACCCGATCGGATCTACCGATGGTTCTCTACACCAACCACGCCTCGTGGTGGGACCCGTTGGTCGGTCTCGTTTTGAAAAACGAGTTATTCCCCAATCGCTCAGCCTTCGCACCCATCGATTCCGACGCGCTGAAACGTTACAAAATGTTGGGTAAACTCGGCTTCTTTGGCGTGGAACAAAACAGTCCGCGCGGCGCAATTCAATTCCTTCGCTCCGCTGAGGCCATTCTCAACGGACCAAATCGTTTACTCGTGATCACACCGCAAAGCCGTTTCAACGATGTGCGCGAACGGCCCATCCATTTTCGTCCCGGCCTTGGGCATCTTGCCGCGCGCGTGGAACATGCTTTGTTTCTGCCGATGGCAGTGGAATATGTTTTCTGGGAAGAGCGTTTGCCGGAAATTCTCTTGCGCTTCGGACAACCAATCGAAATCCGACGCAGTCCCACCGCGACTCGCACCCCGAAGTATTGGACAACCATTTTGGAAGAAAAACTTTCCAACACGCAAGACGCGCTGGCCACAGAAGCGCAACGCCGCGATCCCACTAATTTTAAATCCATCCTGCGAGGTGACGCGGGGCAAGGTGGGATTTACGATTGGTGGCGCGCGCTCAGTGCAAAGCTACGTGGAGAAACATTTAAAAAAGAACACGGCGCGAAATGAATATCGACACACTTGCTCTCGTCGCTTTGATCCTTGCCTCCGTTCCGTGCGGTTTGTTTCTGTTGAATCTGTTCGCCTATCGTCCACTCAAAAATCCCGACTCAAAAATCGCAACTCCGTTGAGCGTTCTCATTCCGGCGCGGAACGAAGAACAAAATATTCGCGCCACGCTCGCGGCGGTTCTGGCTAATCGCGATTGTAATTTTGAAGTTATTATTCTCGACGACCATTCCACGGACCACACCGCGAAAATTATCGAGGGCTTCGCGAAAAATGATTCCCGTGTGCGCCTCGAATTCGCGCCGCCGTTGCCGGTTGGCTGGTGCGGCAAACAACATGCCTGCCACGTCCTCTCGAAAATGGCGCGGCATCCGTTGCTTGTCTTCATGGATGCGGACGTGCGTCTCGCTCCCGACGCATTGGCACGAATGACAAATTTTATGGAATCCAGCGACGTCACTCTCGCCAGCGGTGTGCCGCGCCAGGAACTCGGCACATTTTTAGAGCGATTGCTCCTTCCTCAAATTCATTTCATCCTCCTTGGTTTCCTTCCGATGCGCACGATGCGCCGCACGCTTTTGCCCTCAATGTCCGCCGGTTGTGGCCAACTTTTTGTGGCGCGACGCCAGGCCTACGAGCGAAGCGGCGGACACGCAATGCTCCGTAATTCCCTGCATGACGGCATCAAACTCCCGCGCGTTTTTCGGAAGGCGGGATTTCGCACTGACTTATTTGACGCCACCAATCTGGCAACCTGCCGCATGTACCATACGAATACAGAAACCTGGCGCGGCCTCGGCAAAAACGCCGCCGAAGGACTAGCTGCTCCAGGCACAATTCTGCCGATGACTTCACTGCTGGCACTCGGACAGATTTTCCCGTTTTTAATCTTAGCCTGCGCCGCGCCGGGTTCATTGGCGTTCCTCTACGCGACCCTCGCCGTCGCGCTTTCCTTGACTCCTCGTCTCATCGCGGCGCAACGATTTCGACAATCGTGGTTGAGTGCATTCCTCCATCCGCTTGGAGTTGCTTTTTTGCTAGCCATTCAATGGCAGGCTTTGTTTCGGAAAATTTTCGGTCAACCGATGGAATGGAAAGGACGTAGTTATATGCCTTCAAAAAACAGATCCAAAATCAGCGCGACAGGTCTCGCTCTGGCGATTTTCGGCGCGACGTCTGTATTTGGGATTACTGCACGCGGCGATTTAGTCCCAAAGGAAACGGCTGTAACAAATCTCTTTTGCCCCAGCTTTGAACTGCGCGATCAGTTCGGAACAAATTACATCGTTAAATTTCCGCGCCCTCGACCGACTCTTTTAATTATCGCAGATAAAAAAGGCTCCGAACAAATTGACGGATGGGTGAATGCCTTGAAATCGAGTTACGGTGAACGCGTGGGATTGATTGGTGTGGCGGATGTCGGCGGCGTTCCCGGCCCGATGCAAAACATGATCCGCAAAAAGTTTCGCAATAAATTTACGCACACCATTCTGCTCGATTGGTCGAATACTCTCCCTCTCGCGCTGCATTGCGTAAAAGATGTGGCCAATGTTTTCCTGCTCGACGCAACCGGCCGCGTTCTTGCCACCGAACGCGGAGAATGTCGGCGCGTCTCATTGCAACGGATTTCTCAAGCGACCGACCCAACGCTCCTTCCAAAACCGAAATAGAATTTACCCGTAGCGATACGGCTTCGATAAATTAAACGTGTTCGGCAAATGACGGATTTCGTGAACCGCGCCGTCTTTCAGCAAAACTTCTACGATGTCGAAACGCATTTTCACTTCGGGATTTTTGAGCAGTTGCAAATAATCGAGCGCGCAGCCGGAAAGCAGTTTTCGTTTGTGGGCATTCACGGCGGCAGCGGGACGACTCCAATCTTCGGAGGAACGGGTTTTGACCTCGACGAAGACCAAGCAATCTCTTTCGCGAAAAATTAAATCCATTTCCCCGCGTCTGGAACGAAAGTTTGCGCAGAGAAATTTCAGCCCGCGCTGTTGAAGATATTTTTTAGCGGCTTTTTCGCCAAGCGCACCACGGCGCAAATGTTCCGGAAAAACTTTTCCACCAAACCAAATTTTAATCTGCGCCCAAAGATTCATTTGTTTCCAAAAATTCCGTTTGCACAGGACGAATGGGAGCAAAGGTCATGCGATGAATTGCGCAGGGGCCGTGCTGTTTAATCGCGGCGAGATGATTCGGCGTTCCGTACCCTTTGTGTTCGTGAAAACCGTAGGCGGGATAAAGTTCGTGAAATTTTACCATCATCCGGTCGCGCGTGACTTTGGCGATAATGCTCGCAGCGGCGATGGAATAACTCAGGCAATCACCATCAACGAGCGCGGTCTGCGGATACGAAAGAGTTTTGACGCGCAATCCATCCACGAGCGCGTGTTGCGGCGCGGGATTTAATTGCGCCAATGCCAGATTCATCGCGCGGTGCGTGGCTTGCAGAATATTGATTTGATCAATCATTCGTTCGTCCACGTGCGCGACGGCAAAACGAATTTCGGGACGGGAAATAATTTCCGCGAAAAGAATTTCCCGTTCCTCGTGGGTGAGTTGTTTGGAGTCGTTGACCTTCTTTAATTTTTTCGGCATGCCGCCAAGAATCCAATCGGTCGGAAGCATCACCGCCGCCGCGACGACCGGTCCCGCGAGCGGGCCCCGCCCCGCTTCGTCAACCCCGGCAATTTGCGAAATACCACTTTGCAAAAGCTGATGTTCGTAGCGAAATCGGCGTGGAATTTTTAGCAACTTTGCCATCTGAAATCATGTTCCGGTTGAAACGAGCGTGAGGCAATAAAAACCTGAGAGTTCCAACTATTATTTTTGCAATTCCGTGGTGGCGCGAATTCTAAACTCGTTCGTTCCGCCGATGGAAATTTTTCCTTGGATCACGCCGCCTGATGATTGTTTTTTAAATTCTCCAAGTTGGATTGCATCGCTTTTTCCCGCCAAAGTTTTTTCTTCGCGGCCTGCATTCTCAGCTGAAAATTCTCCCGTGACCTTCACGATTCGATTGAGCTGTTGATTGGTGCCGGCCACTCGAAAAGCAAACGCGGAGGTTTCTTTTATTTTGTCGCTCCCATCTTTTTCGCCAAATGCGTAACGCGCGTCGGCCAGAATCTCGCCTTCATAAATCGAACCATCGCTATCCAGAAGCCGAATTCTGTTTCCATTGCGAATCAGCTCAAAGGATTGAAGAAGTTTTGGCTGCACTGGTGACAAAATATTTTGCCGATATTGAGCGCGCAAATCTTGTTGCACGAATCGCCAGTGATTTTGCGATTCCACAGCGGTGTAAAACGGAGTTGGAGCGGAAGCAGCCGGAGCGACGGGAGTGATCGACGACGTGATTCCCGTTTTCGCCACGCCATATTCCTTGCCGCTTTTTGCAAAAGTATCCGTAGCCACATTTTTAGCGGACGCAGTTTCAGCCGAGAAAGATTCAATTTTTCTTTTTGCCGAGGCAAGTTGGTCGTTGGGTTCGGACGCCTTCCCCGCGGAACGCGTTTCAATGGCTGCGCCACCACTGCGTCCAGCGATTTCGAGTTTGCCTGTTGGTCGCTTTGGTTGTGTCGCGGGAATTGCCGAGGACAGTTCTTGTTTCGCCAATGCGCTACGATCAGGGGCATCCAAAAGCGGTTTGGGTTGTTCGGGAATCCTCCCTGGTGCGGGAGACGAAGCGGTTGATGAACTCTGCGCGAGTTCGACTTGTCGTTGCTCGGGCGAATTTAACACCATTAACGTCACCACCAACAGGGCGGTGAATCCTCCAGCAATGGCCAGCCGAGGCCACAAAATGAGCAGCGGTTTTTTTTGCGCGCCTTCTGATTTCGCAAATGTCCGCGACACTTCGCCTTGCAACAAATTGCGGGTCGTCGGATGCAATTCAAAATCGGCGCGCGATTCCGCCTTGCGTTGCTCGACGTAACGTTTGAGCAAACCGTCAATTTTTTCGTTTGGCTCCGGCAGCATATAAGTTAGACGGGGAAAATGGTGATTTTCTCCCCGGACAAAATCGTTCGCAAAACTTTCTCAAGTTGATCGAGGCATTTGCTCAAGCGCGAGCTGACGGTTTTTTGGTTGAGACACAATTCGCGCGAAATTTCCTCGTAACTGAGGTCGGCAAAATAGCGCAAATGAATCACTTCGCGACACGGCTGGCCCAGCTGTTCCAGCGCAACACCGACTTGTTGCGCGCTTTCCGCCTTCGATAAAAGTTCATCGGGCCCGGCGAGAGGGCTCGGCGGGTCGAGTGTCAAACCCGTTTCAGGATCTTCGGCTTGCAAGGAGAGATTGGCTCGGCCGCCGCCGCGTTTGGCCGCCTGTTGTTTTTCACGAAAATCGCGCGCTTTATTCGAGGCGATTCGGAAAATCCAAGTCTGCAATTGGCTTGCACCGTGAAACGTCGAAATATTTTTTATGACCGACAAAAAAACGTCCTGACAAATTTCTTCGGCGTCGTCTTGCGAAAAATCGGGTGAAAGTTGGAAAATGAAGCGCGCGGTCGGTGCGTAATGTTGGTCAAATAAATCATCCCAAGCCGGCGAATCTCCTCGCTGGCATCGTGAAATTAATTCCGCTTCCAAACTCATCTGCTGCGGAAGGTAAAACAAAATTTTCAAATCGTGAACGCCAATCTCGTGTCCGAATTGCTTTTCAAAGGCTAGATATTTTCCCGGATTTCTGTTAGAAATTCCTAGAAACCAACTGGCTATGTACTCGATTAAAATTTCCTGCGTCGTGATTTTCACGCTCTTCCTCAACGCCGCAACTTCTTCGTTTGCGCAAAGTTCCTATGTCAATTTCGAGGGAAAACAGACCAGCCCGGTGCGTCTTTCGGCGGACGGCCCAAAACTTTTTGCCGTGAACACGCCAGACGCGCGCCTCTCAGTTTTCGACGTCACGTTGCCGTCGAATCCAGTGTTGCTCGCGGAAATTCCCGTCGGCGTGGAACCGGTTTCCGTCAACCCGCGCACGGCTGATGAAGTGTGGGTCGTCAACGAAGTTTCCGATTCGATCAGCATTGTTTCCATTTCACAACGCCTCGTGACCGACACGATTTATGTGAAAGACGAACCA
>JBKJOZ010000316.1:0-5378 GCA_046595315.1 Limisphaerales bacterium | reverse complement strand
GATAAAGGAAACGTTTATATTTCTCCGATTGATTTGGAAGCAACCCTGAATCCTCTTTTGTTTCCAAAAAAAATGGCCGCTGGCGAAGCAATCGGAACCATTTGCATCGACGCGGGACATGGAGGGAGAGATCCAGGGAAGATTGACGGACGGATGCAGGAGAAACGTTACACATTGCTTTTGTCGGAGGAGGTCGAACGCCTATTAAAGATAGCCGGTTTCAAAGTGGTGCAAACACGTGAGAGGGACGCGTACGTAGAGCGGGAAGAGCGTCCGAAAATGGCCAATCAAAAAAAGGCCGATTTATTTGTGAGCCTGCATTTTAATGCGGCAGCCAGCCGCAATGTTCAAGGCAGCGAGGTTTATTGCCTAACTCCCGAAGGAGCGATTTCCAGCAACGGTGGACAAACTGCGTCGGCCTATCCCGGTCACGATCAAAATTCCAATAATATTTTGCTCGCCTACCAAATGCAAAAAGCGCTGGTGAAAAATTTGGGAACCGAAGATCACGGAATCAAGCGCGCGCAGTTTGAAGTTTTGTTGAGTTTGAAAATGCCGGGCATTTTGATCGAAGGCGGTTATATGACGAGCCCCACCGAATCTAAACGAATTTATGATTTGGCGTATCGCAAGAAAATGGCGCTTGCCATCGTGGACGGAATTTTGGCTTACAAACGAATCGTGGAAAGAAAACCAGCATGAGCATCGCAACGAAAACAGGAGATTCTGGCACGACCGGTTTGATGTACAACCGGCGCGTTTCCAAATGTCATCCGCGGGTGGAAGCCTACGGTGCGGTGGATGAATTGAACACGGCGATTGGTCTAGCGCGCGCCACCGCCCAACACGATTTTGTCTGTAAGAATTTATTGCTGATCCAAAAAGATTTGGTTTCTCTCATGGGCGAATTGGCGACGCAGGTCGAAGATTTGCCGCGCTACACGAAAGATGGTTTCACCATTGTTTCGAGCGAATTGACCGCAAAACTTGACCAACTTGTAGCAGAAATTGAAGCGCAAAAAGTTTCGTTCAAGGGGTGGGCGACGCCGGGCGCAAATCTCAATTCCGCCGCCTTGGACATGGCGCGAACCACGTGTCGCCGAGCCGAGCGGCGGGTTTGCGCATTGCAGGAATCCAATCAATTGCAGAACTCGGAAATCATTATTTATCTCAATCGATTGTCCGACACGCTCTGGCTTTTGGCGCGCTGGGTGGAGACGAAACTCGGCGGCGCCGACCAAAATTCTGGAACGATATTGGCGTAAAGAATAGTCTGGGAATTAATTTATTGGCGGCGCCAAATTGCTTTTGAAAATCTTGATTCCGAACAAGCCGTTTTGCAAAGGTTCGTGGCCGATGAGTTGCACTGGCGTGTAATTCTGATTTATCCAGCGCGTGGTTTTCAATCCGTAAGCTTCTGTTTGCCCAAAATAATCAAAGCCAAATTCAGACGTGTCGCGTTGAACCAAGGCGACATAAGCAGGCGGGGTTTTTTTGTAGGCGGCTAAAATAACGCCCTCGCCAAATTGCTCCTGCCACACCGGCAAAATGAAATTATACGGCGTGGGATTTGCCCGGTGACAAAGATAATTGAGCATCACGCCCTCGGGGAGAACGGCCAGCGTCGCGTTCGCCGAACAATTTGCTTCGATCCATTTCCGCGCTGTTTCCATGTCGCGCCCGGTGGGGTCGGACTTTGGTTTCCACGAAAAAATTTTGTCGGCGCCTTCGCCAACGGCAAAAGTTTTTGCTGCGTAGATTTGTGCCGATTGCGTGACGAGACGAGCAGTTCCAATTGCGAACAAAGAAAAAATGACGGCGCGGAAAATAGCTGGATGAACGTCCCAGCGTTGAAGTGTTTTCGGCAAAAACCAAAGCACAAAATAGATGGCGGCGACGGTGGCGGGCATCGCGAGATAAAATCCGTAATGCCAAATCCGGCTGTGCACGCCCATTTTTGCGAGGAGCGCGAACGCGAAAATCGACCAGAGAATCGCGGGGACAATTTGTTCGTTTTTCTCAGGTGATTTTCTCCAGAACCAAAGCAAAATGGCGCAGACTGCAGGGGTGAAAATGAGCAACGCGCGCGCGCCTTCAAACCATTTGTGGAAAAATGCCGACGTGATCAAACCTGCGAAAATTAAAATGGAAACAATTTGTTCGCGGCGCGAACGTGACGAAAAACGGCGACTAGCCCATGCGCAAAGAACGATGCAAAAGGCATATCCCAAAAATTGCGTCACGGTGAGAATCAAGTTCGGGACTAAGTCATCAAAGCCTAAACCGGATTGATAAAATTCATTTTTTGCGGCAGATGTGGCGAGCAATGGAATCCACGCCCAGATAACGGAGCGAAATGCGTCGGTGCTGTTTTCCAAAGAACGGAAATAAGAAAACGCCATCGTCAGCGGGATGGCTGCGCCAAGAAGAAAAAAGCTCGCCGATTTTGCCAGACGATTGATCGAACGGTCGCGGTGAAAGTGAAGGAGGAAGGTGGCAATTGCGGTAGCGGTTAACGCCGTGAAAATATCGGGCTTGGTCAAAAACACGCAGCCAAGACAAATTCCTGCGATTGAAATTGAGGCGGTATTTTTGTGCAACAACCAGCGGGAAAAAAATGTTATTCCGACAATCGAAATCGCCAACCCATGGAATGTTTCGTGCGCATACGGTGCGACGTAGTTGTAATTGCCGACTTGCAAGTATTGGGAAAAGGCGAAGACAAAAATGATCACGAGACAAATGGCGGTTGCGGTGAATTGGTCGGAAATTTTCAGGAAGAATCGGTAAATCAGCAGCAGGAGCAAGGCGATGGTGACGAGGTTTGCGAGGATCAATGTAGTAAAAGAGACGCCGAAAATTTTGAAAAGCAGCGCATTGAAATATTGGCTGAATGGGCCGCCGGAAAAATACATCACGTCGCGATACAGAACTTTTCCGAGGGAAAGCTGCCAAGGAGTGTAAAGTTGCGCGCCGAAATCGATCAGGATGTCCGGCCACTTTCGCCAACCCAAAACTGTCATAACCGCAAACGCCACGGCGACGGGAATGAGGCCGATGTAATTTTTAAACACGGCCAAACCTCGTGGAAAATTATTTTTTCTGTCGTCCGGCATATTAATTGTCCGCACCGTGAATGGCGGATTTCAAAGAATCAACATCGCGTCGCCGTAGCTGAAGAAGCGATATTTTTCCTCAATCGCTTTTTGGTAGGCGGACAAAATGAGTTCGCGTCCGCGGGTCTCACCGGGTGCGGCCAATGCGCTGACGAGCATCAAGAGCGTGGAGCAGGGGAGATGAAAATTGGTGACAAGCGCATCGACGATTTGAAATTCGTGCGGCGGAAAAATAAAAATTTTAGTCTGATCTTTTGTGGCTTTCAAAGAGCTGGAATTTTTTTGTGCGACACTTTCCAAAACGCGCACGCTGGTTGTGCCGACGGCGATGACGCGTCGTTTTTCTGCTTTCGCATTGTTGATGGCACGCGCTGTTTCGCCAGTGATTTCGAATCTTTCCTCGTGCATGACATGTTCGGAAAGAGATTCCGCTTTCACCGGAGCAAACGTGCCGAGGCCCACGTGCAAGGTGACGTAATGAATTTCGACGCCACGCGATTTAATTTTTTCCAGCAACTCGTTGGTGAAATGAAGTCCGGCGGTGGGCGCAGCAATAGAGCCAGCGCTTTGCGCGTAAACCGTTTGGTAACGCTCGCGATCTTCGTCGCGCAATTCGAGTCGCTCGATGTAGGGGGGCAATGGAATTTCTCCGAGTGATTCCAACTCATCAAAAATATTTTTTGTGCCGCCGAATTGGATTCGGCGATGACCTTCGGCGTTGAATTCTTCGACCGTTGCAGAGATTCCAGATTTTTCGCCGTTGGATTTTAGGAGATCAATTTGCGTTTTGATTTGCGCGCGTTTTCCAGGACGCACCATGGCCCACCAATCGTTGGTTTGATATTCCGCGAGCAAAAGAATTTCAAATTTTCCGCCGCTCTTGGCGTTGACCCCGCGAAGTCGCGCCGGAATTACTCGCGAATTATTCAAAACCAGCACGTCGCCGGGGACCAAATAATCGAGCAGATCGCGAAAATTTCGGTGTGAAATTTTTTCATTCTGCCGCTCCACCACCAACAGGCGCGATTGATCGCGGTTCAAGGTGGGGGTTTGCGCGATCAGATCAGGTGGCAATTGGTAATCAAAATCAGAAGTCCGCATTTGTTGGGCGAAAATAGCCATTTTAGACCAATAACTCAAAAGAGTTTTAACGTTTGCGTGTCTTTAAAAACAGATTTCCATGAATTGTGAATAACTTTTGGATAACTCCGAATAGGAAAGTTCTTGACCCGTTTGTAGGGGAATGTCATGAAGTGGGGCGCAGTGGGTGACTATGGGTTAGGCACCCTGTGAATAAGTTCAAAATGGGTCAAGAACCGACAAACGAGCCAACGATCTACACCTCCTCCTATCAACATGGGGTGGATGAGAAGCGGCGCGTGCAGGTTCCGGCCAAATGGCGGCCCTCGACACCAGATATTGAATTTACTCTGATTGTTTGGCCGAAGGCGAAAGAAGGTTGTTGTTTGCGCGCGTTGCCGCCGAAAAAAATGGCGGAGTTGATGCGCGACATTGAAGCGATTCCCAACACTGACCCGAACAAAGCGGCGCTCAAGCGGAGGATTGGAACACAATCCATTCAAGTTGCTTTGGACAAGGCCGGGCGCATTTGTTTGCCGGAAGAAATGGCGAAGAAAGCTGACATCAAAGACCAGGCAAAGCTCGTCGGTTTGCTGGATCGATTCGAAATTTGGAACCCGCAACGTTATGCAGAGGTCGAAGTCTCGGACGCCATTATGGCGAATGAAGCCTTCAAAATGATGGAATAATTATGAACCTGGTAAAATTACTCAAAGTGGGTCGGAGTTTGAAAGAGGGGAAAACCGTCTTTGGTAAATACAAACTCACTCAACTCACTTTGCCGAAATTTGCTTCAACCGTTCGGCCGTCGGGTTCCGCGCCGACAAAGAATTCTCTTTTAGCGAAATCAACGCCAGTCGAAGCGATTGTTCCGATTCCAGAGGTCATTGAAGTCGCGAAACCCATTTTTGTCCTGCCGCTCTTGGAGGCGGAAGCGCCCGCCGTTGCAATTTGCATCCTAGAAAAAACGCAAAAAATTCCGACCGGAACAGTTTTGAGACGGGTTGAGGAGATGGTTCTCAAAAAAGACAAGATCACTTTGACGGCTCGGATAACGACCAAAATTTCTGGGTGGAAGAAAAAATTAGTGCCGGTCCGCTCGCGGAGAAAATCGGGTGCGACCCCTGTGCAAACCGAATGGGCGTTGGGGCAGGTCACAGTGGTCCGAAATGATTTAACCGA
>JBKJOZ010000004.1:0-13724 GCA_046595315.1 Limisphaerales bacterium | reverse complement strand
AAAATAAAGTTCGCGCAACGCTTTCATCACCCAGACGTCCACTGGAAATGCTTCTTGAAAACCGTAAGCGAACAGCAAAACGCAATCGGCAATTTTCCTTCCGACGCCGGGAAATTTCAGAAGTTCATTTCTTGCTGCATCGACGGAACAGCGGTGCAGTTTTTCTAAATCGACTTCCTGGTTCATCAGCATTTTGGCGGTGCCGAGCAAATACGGCGCGCGAAAGCCCATTTTGCAACCGCGCAATTCTTTTTCGGTGACGCTGGCCAATCGCGCAAAACTTGGGAATGAAAATGTCGGTTCGTGACCGTTTGGAACGACGATCGATTCTCCAAAACGTTGGCACAGCAGCGCGACGATTTGCTGAATCTGCACAATTTGTTTGGTGGAGGAGAGAATAAATGAGGCCAGACATTCCCACGGATTTTGCCGGAGCAAGCGCAAGCCGCGACAGGAGGCGAGGGCGGCGCGCATCGGTTCATCATCGGGAAATGTGGTGATGACTTGCGTTAAATTTATGTCGAGTTGCAGGTAATTTTTTAGCCATTGCCAGTCGTCAGCGGGAACAACCGTTTGCGCGATGATTTGATTTTTTTCCTGACGCAAACGCACCCAACGCGAGTCGATCACGCTTTCCCAAACGCCGTCGCGAAATTTCCAGCGAAAGGCTTGTCCGGAAGCGAGTGTGGCCGCGAGATCGTAATCTTTGGCAGGAAAATTCTTCTGGAAATTTTCCGGTTTCATCGCGATGGCGCGCGCAAATCGCGGCATTCGAAAAGCTGGATGCGGGCGACCAAACGTTTGCGGGAAACGATGTCAGTGATGCCGAGATCGGTAATTGAATTGAATTGTTGGCGAATTTCGACGGGCGGTATTTCCGGTTCGGCGGCATTGGTCACGACGAAATCTTTTTTTCCGGAAAGCCATTTGCTCATCCAGCCCGATTGAAGTTTCGGCAAGTCAATTTGCTGGACGTAAATCGCGTTTTGACCGACGCGCGATTCGTAGCCGGGCCAAAAATAAAATTGGTTTTTGGGATTAGGCGTTGAGCGGTAGAAAACAATTGGATTTTGACGAATCTGTTTTTTGGCCTCGGGCAAATAGAAGGAAATTTGGCCGGTGATGCCGTAGTGATCGCCGATGATGAAAACCGGTTTGCCTTCGGTCGCGAGCGTTTGGCGAGCGCGTGCGACGGCTTCGGCGGTTTCGCTCCAACCTTGGATGCGATGCGATGGATCAATTTGCGCGGGCAAAGGTCGTTTGAAAAATTTACCAATGAGCGAGCTGTCATGGAGCGCGACGATGGAAATTAAACCGAGAATTAATCCGAAAATAAATATTGGTCTAAGGATGGCGCGTTGCTTGGCCCACATGCTGTGAAAATAAATGGTCATCAAACAAAAGAGCGGCACGACCGAGGGCGCGATCCAATTGGGCAAAATGCGGGAGTGAAATGAGAACGCGAAATAAAATAAAAATATCGGTGCGCCCATGCTGAACAGAAAAATGTGAAGTTGGTTTTGGCGTTGTTGGCGCCAGAACGCGATCGCGGCCCAAAGCATTGCGAAAAAATAAATTGGATTGAGCAATCCTGCTTCGGCGGCGAGGAAATCTGTAGTGTAGCGCAAAGTGGGTTTCCAGGATTTTCCAAGGCCACCGTTGTTGGCGACGTGCTGGAGGGTAATCCAGCCGTGTTGCGAATTCCAAATCAGCACCGGTGTCAGGCTGACCGCGACGATCAGTAGGGCGAGATAGGGGCCGGGTCGCCGCAACTGTTTTCTCGCGGGAGACCAGAGCGCAAAGAAAACAATCCAGCAAAGGAGTTGGAAAAGATTGGTGTATTTGCTCAGGAAACCGAGGCCCATCCAAAAACCAACCCAGAGCCAATCGCGGGTGGTTCCGTCGCTTTGGACGGCGCGCCAACCAGCGAGCATGGCAGCGGTCCAAAATAAAACGGAGAGCGGATCAATGGTCATCAAGGTTGATCCGACGGAGGTCAGGGGCGTGGTGCTGAGGATGGCGATGAGGGCGAGGCCAACGCGGGAATTGGTTTCGCGCGCGAGAAAACGCAGGAGGAGAAACGAAAGAATCGCAGCGATGATCGGCGCAAAAAAGCGGACGCCAAATTCCGTGTCGCCCCACAGCGTGGTGCCGAGAAATTGGGTGTAAGCGATGAGGGGCGGTTTGCTGAAATACGAGAGCGCGAGGTGTTTTGACCAAACCCATTGGTAGGCTTCATCTTCGCTTAAATCGATGATGCCGGAACTGATGTAGAAAAGGCGAAAGGCGAGCAGTGCAAAAATGAAGAGATAGCCAACGCGCAGCCAGTGTTGGTCGAGAGTCGTGGGTCGAGCGTCGAGGACTGGAGCTTTCAATGCTTTATCTGGATTTACTAACGAAGGAGTTTTTTGCCACCAGATCGGGAACCAACGTTGGCCAATGAATTGCCAGATGGTGTTGGCGAGCCAGACAAATGCAGCGGCATAACCAGCGCCGAGAATTGCTCCCGCCAAAACATCGGTGGGATAATGCACTCCATTGTAAACTCGGGAAAAGCTGACGAGCAACGCCGCAGGCAACATGAACCGCCAACTGCGCCGGTAAAAAATAAAGGCAACCATCGTGGCAGCAAACCAATTGGCCGCGTGAGCGGATGGGAGGCTGTTGGATTTTCCGCGTCCGGCGAGCAGGTTGGCATCGGGCATTTCAAAAAACGGACGCGGGCGCGCCACGGCTTGTTTGATGGAATTGCAGATCCAGCCGTCGCCGATTCCGACGATGAGCAACGCGAGTAGGACGAAAATACAACCGCGTTTGCCACCTTTCCAAATGATGGCGATGGCGCAGAGGAGCAGGGCAGGGACGAAAAATGCATTGCCGCTGACAAATGGCATCAGCTTGTCAAAAACCGGATTGCTCAGCGTGCCGTTGACGAAACGGAAAACTGCGACGTCGAGTGAATGGATCAGAGGCAACATGGTTGTTTAGCTAACAGAGACGCGGCGGCGGAGTGAAAAAAGAAAATGGAATTGCTTCGCTCCGCGTCTCTGCGCCTTCGCGGTGTGATTACTTCAATACGTGACCAGCGAACGCACTGGAAAACCTTCTAATTTACTGCGGCCATTCAGGAAACTCAGCTCGATGAAGAATGTAATTTCCAAAATATTTGCGCCAACTTTTTTCAGCAATTCGGCGGCGGCGGCGGCGGTTCCGCCGGTGGCGAGGAGATCGTCGATCAATAAAACGCGGCTGCCGTGGCGGATGGAATCCGTGTGAATGGCGATGGTGTTGGAGCCGTATTCAAGGTCGTAACTTTGTTCGTAAGTCGTGAAAGGGAGCTTGCCTTGTTTGCGAACCGGAACGAAACCGCATTGCAGTTTCAACGCGGCGGCGGCGGCAAAAATAAATCCACGCGCATCAATTCCAACGACGGCATCGACATCGCCCGGTTTGAAATTACCGCAAAGTTGGTCGATGCATTTGGCGAAAAGCCGTCCGTTAGCCAAGAGCGGCGTGATGTCTTTGAACTGGATGCCGGGTTTTGGAAAATCAGGGACGTTGCGAATGGCTTGCTCCAAATCTTTGACTGCTGGGTTGAATGAATTCATCGCCGGAAATTATGGAGGCGACGGAAAAAACAGCTAGGAATTTTTTTATGATTGCAGCCAACATTCGCCCAAGCGCTACTCAAATAATTTCTGATTTTGCCGTAGATCACCCGTTAGCAAAAAACACGTCTAAATTTTCTAATAAATCAATAGGCTTCCAAACTCTCTATGAACAAATCGTTTCTCTTGCACTGCGCGTGGGTGGAGAGTACCCATCATCATCGGAATCAACGCCGCAAATTCCATCAGCTCTGATGCTTCTCGATTCTTTACTGGATCGCCTACTGACAAGGCTGTTTGGGGGGCGAATTTTCGCCATAATTATCGGTTTGGCGGGACGCGTGGTTCAAAGGAGGTAAACGGGTTGAAAAACTTATTTCTCAAAATGAAAAATATTATCCAGTTAAAATCAGTCAACACAGACTCGCTCCTAAAAAAGGGGAAAATTACAAAAGCCTCCAAGCGTATGGTTCGCATGCTCGGCGTGGGATTATGCTGTGGATTTTTAGTAGGGCCGCACGGGCCTCCCGGATGCGTGTCACCGGGCCATCTTCCACACCCTCCAGGGATGAGTCTGGCCAGCGCAATATTTGCGTAACTGATTTTACGGTTGCCCATCCCGGTGGGTTGCCTCGTTTAAGGCGGTTGTCCGAAGATTGGGCAAATCCGGGTTTCGGCAAACAAATGGGTGGAGCTGTTTTATTTCTGCACCGCTTCGAGCTTTTCGATCATCCTCCGAAGTTTGCCCAGAGCGATGTTTTGGATTTGCCGGACGCGTTCGCGTGTAACGCCGAATTTTTGGCCGACTTCTTCCAAAGTTTTTTCGTTACCGCCATCGAGTCCGAAACGGTAGCGCAGAATCGTCGCTTCGCGGGCATCTAATGTCTTAACCATTTCTTGCAACATTTTTGTGACAGTTTTGTCCTCGAGATGTTCGTAAGGCGTGTCGGCGTTCTCGTCCTGCACAACTTCGGAAAAATTATTGGAATCATCATCGCCAATCGGCGCATCGAGCGACGCGGGGCGAATGGCTGCGGTGCGCATTTGGGCCACGCGCGAGGCGGTCATGCCCATTTCTTCGGCTAATTCTTCATCGGTCGCCTCACGGCCGAACACCTCCTGCAACTTCATGGCGGTGCGCCGCATTTTGGAAATTTTATCAACCAGATGCACCGGCAACCGAATGGTTTTCGACTGATTAGCCAGTGCGCGTTTGATCGATTGCTTAATCCACCAGGAGCCGTAAGTGGAAAGTTTTCCGCCTTTAGCCGGATCGAACCGTTCGACGGCCTTCATCAAGCCGATGTTGCCTTCGTTAATTAAATCGAGAAGAGGGAGGCCGAAATTTTCGTAATCATGCGCAATCTTCACGACGAGACGCAGATTGGCTTTGATCATCAACTCACGCGCTTTTTTGTCGCCACGTTTGATTTTGGCTGCCAATACAATTTCCTCCTGCGGCGTGAGCAATTTCACGAGACCGATTTCGCGTAAATAAAGTTTGATCGCGGTATCGCCATCATAAGAACCGCGTTCTCGATCTGGAACGTGTGGCGGCGCGACAGGCGCGGTCTCGCGCGGGACGAAGGGCGGTTCGGTTAATTTGACTCGTTTCGCAGTGTGCGCGCGGGCATCCGACGGTTTTTTCGAGGCATGGGCGCGTCGCTGCAACGGGGCCAGAGACACGATTTTGCGACGATGGGTTCTCCCCTTGGAATGCCGCCGGGAAACGGTTTTTTTAGGTTGAGTTCTGACAGCCATAATTTGATTGAAAGTGTTAAATTTCCGGTCTCTCCGCGCAAGCTAGCTAAACCCGATTCTGCAATGCAGGATTGCCCCACTGACCTCTCCCGATTTGCTCAGGCCAAATCGAAAAGCAAAATTTCGCTCTCAGAACCTCCTTGGATGCGAAGCGCTTCATGGCCTTCGACAGCGGCACCGTCTCCCGCGTTTAAAATTTGTTTATTTAATTTGATTGAGCCCCGCGCCACTTGCACCCAAGCGTGTCGTCCGGCTTGCAGGGCATGAACCACTTCAACGTTACTTTCCAAATTAGCCGTCCAGAGTTCCACGTCTTGATGGACTTTGACGGAACCATTCCGGCTCGTGGGCGAAGCGAGCAAACAAAGTTTGTTATGTCGTTGTTCGAGCGGGAACGATTTTTCCTCGTAACCGGGAGGCAGGCCTTTTCGCTCGGGCATGATCCAAATTTGCAAAAGATGAACAGGATCGGTTTTGGAATAGTTGAATTCGCTATGAACAATTCCGGTTCCAGCGGACATCCGTTGAATATCGCCGGGGCGAATCAGCGAACCATGCCCAAGGTTGTCTTTATGTTCGAGCACACCATCTAAAACGTAGGTCAGGATTTCCATGTCGCGATGAGGATGGGCACCGAAGCCGGAACCGGGCGCAACGTGATCTTCGTTGATGACGCGTAATGACCGAAACGACATGTGATTCGAATCGTAAAAATCCCCAAACGAAAAGGTATGGCGGCTCTCGAGCCAATCGATTTTCACATGACCGCGCTCGTTGGATTTTCGGACTGTAATCATTTCAAATCCTTTCTTCTTCAAGATCGTAAACATCAAACCAATGATAAACCGGGCGATTGCGCGGAATAAATTTTTGGATGTAATCCTCCAAATATTCCTGCGCTTCGGGCGGCAGATCGCTCAAGCGCAGATCGCGCTGCTGGTTGTTCCATTGAATGATTTCCACGCGCGCTCTTTTTTTACTGTGGGCGATTATCCAGTCCGCGACTTCGGCATCCGTGGCGCCAGTCGCGACAAAATCTTTCAGCTTCTGCGCGTCGATCTCGGCGAATTTGAGAAAAATATTATCCAACGGGCAATCGTAATGAAATTCACCGGCGCTGTTGTTGAGTTCGGCGCGACATTTATCCAAACAGCGCGCGGCCAAAACGTAGCCGGCAAAAGTTTCGCGAGGACTACGCGGAAATTCCTTCGTTAAATCTTTGGAGAGCAATTTAAGTTTTTCTGCATTCATAATTTTATTTTCCGTGGTCAATCAGCCGTTTTTTCTAGGGCGGTTCTCACCTTTCAACTTCCGATAAATCCAAGAATCGACTGCAAGCTTTCCGCCGCCTTGCACCATCAAAGCCAGCGCGATGCCGACCACCAAAATGTGGTATTCGAAGCCTTCGACGGGCGGGATCGCGCCGCTCCAGTTCATGAAAAATCCATTTTTCACATGCATCATCCCGGCGGCGACCGCGAGGGTGGTGCCGATGCCAAAAGCGGAAAGTCGCGTCAGCAAACCGAAGAACAGCGCCAGCGATCCGCCAAACTCCGCCAAAATCGCCAGAAAGGCCAATGGCGCGGGGATGTGCGCGCCCTCCGTGAAAAACTTCATCGTCCCTGAAAAACCGTAGCCGCCAAACCAGCCGAGAGCTTTTTGCGCACCGTGCGGAAACATGACGGCGGCGAGCGAAACGCGCAGAATCAGGGGAGCAACTTTACCGTCGGTTTTGAACATTTTTTTCAACATAGGATCAACGTGGTTATTTTTTTATTTTATTTTTTTTTCGATTGCTGGAAATTTTTGGCGCGCCTTCGTTCAGTAAGTCCTGAGCGCGTAGCCCCAGTTTTTTGAGCAGGGCAAGGAGCGTTTCCCGTTCCTGACGGGTCAATCCCTGCGCCGCTCGTTCCATGGTCGCGGCGTGATCGGCAAACGCCTTTTCAATGAGATTGCGTCCCGCCCTGGTCAAATCAACGAGGCAAATGCGGCGATCTTCGTGGCCCCATTTGCGTTCCACCAGCTTCCGCTTTTCGAGACGGTCAACAGCGGTCGTGCTGGAACCGCTGGTCAACAAAACTTTTTTCCCGATCGCGTTCACCGGCAGCGGTCCCTTGTGCAGGAGCGCTTCCAACACCGCGAAATCCGACTGGCAAATGCCGAGCGAATCGATGCTTTGGAGCGCATGCGCTTCTATGGCGCTGGTCGCTTTCCACAACACCAGCCAAACGTGAACGCCGCTTGTTTTTACCTTTGCCATAATTCTCTGCCGCACTCAAAATGGCGCAATAATACCTTCACGTCAAGATACTTTATATGAAGTAAAACCGTTTTTCTTCATGAATGGAAACCTCACTTTTCAATCGGGAGAGGTCGGTTCGTGGCCGAATGAGTGGCGCCGAATAAAATCAGCACATTCGCTCCGGTGATTAAACCGCCGCCGATCAATAGATGCGCGGTGAGCGTTTCGTTTGGGTAATGGACGCCCGCCCAGCGGGAAAATATTTCCGGCAGGAACAGAGCGAACAAACTGGCGAAGACCGGTTCAGCGCAATAAATCAGCCCGGCGCGCGTCGCTTCGAGGTGGGGCTGCCAGTAATTCATCATCGTATAAGCCGCCAGCGTGCAAAAGAGCGTCAGCAGGGTGTAAAGAATCAGAACCGGTGTGGAGCTACAGACCATTGCGACTTCGCGCCAGGACGGTTTCACCAGGAAAAATACCGGCAGAATGGAAATGAGATTCACCACGAACATAATCACGGTGACATGATTGATGTTGTTCGGAGAAAATTTGGGCCGTTCCAACCAGAGAATTTGCGCGGTGAAAAAAATCGAGGCGATGATCGCTTCGAGTTCCCCGCGCCCGAGCCGCATTTTCTGCCAATCAAATCTGGAAAGCACCGCCACGCCGATCACCACCATGACCGAACAGACGAAAAGATTTTTTCTTGGCCAACAACGGCTCCGACAGGCGACGAACAGCGGGATGAACAGGCAATAACATTGCGTCAGAAATGCTGCGGTGGATGCCGAGGTGTAATTGACCGCATCCATCTGGAATAAAAGTCCCACCCCACCGACTAAACCGAGCCCGATTCCTTGTTGGAGTTCGAGTCGCGTCATTCCGTGGAGCGTTCGTGCCGACCACAAAAGGAGAATCAAACCGGAAATTCCGAAACGAACCACGAGCGAAAGAGACGCAAAAAACCAACTGCTGCCTTCCGGTAATAATTTTTGCTGAGAAAGCCCCAGCGCCTTCATGCCGAGAAAACTGAACCCCCAGAAAACCGTGGCGAGAAGTAAAATCCAGGAAGCCTTCGCCGCGTCGTTTTGTTTTCCCAAAGCCATGATGATTTTGATTTTGCCGAGCAAGGCGAAGTTATCGCAACAAAATCAAAATGCGAAAAATTTCGTGGGCGTGGAACGGATTCGGGAATCTTTGATATCTGTTCCCGAAGTTATTAGAGTGCGGCGCGATGCATCAATATTGGCCCACGTTTCTGGAAATTGTCCGCTTGCCGTTTGGATTTCCCGAACTGATTTGGGGAATCATCCCGCTCTATTTCGGTTTGCTGATGAACGAACTCACCGCGAGCAAAGCATCGTTCCGCACCGCCATCCAAACCGGTTTTGGTTTTATTTGGGCGGGATCAAATTGGGCTTATCACTATTCACACCGGCCCGCCTCGACGGCCGAGATTTTACAAAGTCTCTTGGTGGTGAAAGTCGCGGTCACCGTTTTAATCTTACTGGCGGGAGTCATCGCCTTGGTCAGTGGATTGCGTCGTCGTTATCCTCCGGGCTGTAAGTTTCTTGGGCACGGCCGGTTTGCCAATTATTTCATGATCATGATTTTTCCGATGCAATCCAACTATCTACTCTGGAGTTGGAATCGGCTCGCGGCCATTTTGATTTTTGCGCTTCCGATTTGGCTCTTGCTCCACTTTGGCTTAAAGCCGTTTCGAAAATAAACTTAGCCAACGCGATGGCTACAGGGAGGCGACAAATTCTCCATCGTGCCGATAAACGCGGTCGTCAAAAATATCAAAGACCTCGAAGCCGTTCCGATTCGCGTCGGGACGAGTTCCGTTGCGTCCCAAACGACTGCGGCGGTAGCGGTGTGCAAGCAACCGATGCCCCCATCTAAGATTTCAATGTCTCGATTTTTAGTTTGTCACACATTCGTAACGCAACCGCCCTCCGCCTGTCATAAAGATTAGTTAACTTCGTTGTGAACTAAATTTTACAAATGAAAAATAAATTCACTCAAGCTACGATTATTGGCGCCGCCGTTTTAACTGTGGCGTTTTGTGGGACAGCTTCCGCGCAATCTTCCGATGCGCTAATTGATAAATTGGTCGAAAAAGGAATTCTCACTACGAGCGAAGCAAACGGTTTACGCGAAGAATCCGACAAAGGTTTTACTCAGGCTTATTCCGTAAAAAGCGGGATGCCGGAGTGGGTCAACAGTCTGAAATTTAATGGCGACATTCGTCTGCGTTACGACGGACTTCAATTAAACGATCCGAGCGTGGTGGATCGCCATCGCTTCCGCTATCGCCTCCGCTTCGGCGCGACGGCAATGTTGCAGGACAATCTTGAAGCGGGCCTTCGTTTAATTTCCGGCAGTGGCGATCCCATTTCCGGCAACGCGTCGTTTGAAGACAATGGGTCAAAGAAATTTATCGGCATCGATCTCGCCTACCTTAAATGGTCGCCGTTAAACACGCCCGATTGGTCTGCCACGACCATTGGTGGAAAAATGGAAAACCCCTTTGTTTTTTCCGACATGGTATTCGATCCCGACTACACGCCGGAAGGTATTGCTGAACAAATCGGTTACACGATAAACGACCGTCATGCCTTAAAATTAAACCTCGGCGGATTTATCCTCGACGAATTGAGCAAGAGCAGCAGCGACCCGTTTTTACTCGGCGCCCAACTGCGTTTGGAATCTGTCTGGAGTCCGAAATGGCAAAGTTCTTTTGGCATTGCAGCACTGATGATTGGCGGCACGGAAAATTTGGTCACCGCCAATGTGCCTGATCTGAACAAAGGAAACACGCGCATCAACACCAGCACCAATTTGGCAAAACCAAGTTTCGGGCCGTTGGCGAACACATTTAACCCCATCGTGATCGATGGCGCAGTGACCTATTCGCTCGATAAATTTCCGATGTATGCCGGCGCATTTCCGATTCGGCTTGCTGCGGATTACGCAAATAATCCTGCCGCCCACGATAATAACCAGGCCTTTTCCGTCGGAATCACCTTTGGAAAATCAGGCAAACGAGGAACGTGGGATTTGACCTACAAATACAAATATCTGGAATCCGATTTCTGGTTTGAGGAATTGGTCGATTCGGATACCGGTGCGTTTTACAAAAAGGGAATTGCGCAATCGGGCGGTGGAACCGGTTACGGACCGGGCACGAACTTGCGCGGTCATTACATGCGTGCGGCCTATTCGCCTTACGATTCCTTGACGCTTTCGGCGACCTATTTCCTGTTTGATTTGATTGAAGGTAAAACGAAAGATTCCGAAACCGGACGACTACAAGTGGATGCCAGCGTGAAATTTTAATACCCATTTCCGTCAAAATAGTCACCGAAACGTAACTAACCCTTCCGTAAAAAATCAGTCATTTTAAAAAAGAAATTTTATGAAAAAAATTATCAGCAAATTGAGCATTCTTGCCGCGACCATTGCGATTGCCGCCTCCGCGCAGGCTGGAAACATCACCGTGAAAGGTTCCGATACACTCGTCATTCTCGCGCAGAAATGGGCCGAGGTTTATATGGGTAAAACTCCTGGGACTAAAATTCAGGTGACCGGCGGCGGTTCAGGAATTGGTTTTGCCGCCTTACAGAACAAGACGACTGACCTCGCCAACGCCTCGCGCAAAATCAAATCGAAAGAAATTGAAGCGTGCATCAAAGCGTTTAACAAACGTCCCACTGAATACAAAGTCGCGCTGGACGGATTATCCGTTTACGTGAATGACGCAAACGCAGTCCAAGAGTTGAGCCTCGAACAAATTGAAGGAATTTTCACAGGCCGAATCAAAAATTGGAAACAAGTCGGCGGCAACGATGCGCCGATCACGATTTACAGCCGCGAAAACAGTTCCGGCACTTACGAATTTTTCAAAGAACACGTGTTGAAAGGGAAAGATTTCGCGGCGACCGCGCAAACTCTCCAGGGAACAGCGCAGGTCATTCAAAATGTTGCCAAAGAAAAGAACGGCATCGGTTACGGCGGGGGCGCATACGGAGCGGGAGTCAAACATCTGAAAATTAAAAAAGATGAAAGTTCTCCCGCAATTGAGCCAACTGAAGAAACCGTCGTCAACGGCACCTATCCGATCTGGCGTTACCTCTACATCTACGTGAATCCGGCATTGGACAAAAATGAGATTGCCAATTACCTGACATGGATTCGCAGCGATGACGGACAAAAAGTGGTAAAGGACGTCGGCTATTATCCGCTCCCGTCAAATTTACGGAAATAAATTTCGATCAGAATTTTGTCACGATTCCTTTTGCGATGACAGAAAAGGGCGGACGAAATGTTGAAAATATTTTGTCCGTCTTAACCGTTTAAAAAATAAGCGAAAATGCCAGAAACCAAACGAAGCATCGGCTGGATGGGGTTGCATCGCGGGCACAAGGCGCGTCCGCTCGAATGGTTGGCGGAAAAATTTATTTTTCTTGTTTCACTCTCCGCCATCGTGATGGTCTTCCTGATTTTTGTTTTTGTGCTGCGTGAGGCGCTTCCCATTTTTCTCGGCAAGGCTAACAGTTCGGCAGTTCGCCCCGTGATTGCGCCCGATCAAATGGACAAATTGCCGCCCGAAAAATTGCGCGAATATTTGGGGCTGACGAAACAGGAATTTGCCGCCAAAGACCGCGAGACGTTACAACTTTTGATGGAACTCAAAGTGGAATCCGCCGCCGAAGCGCCTGATGATAAAGATGCCAAAGTGAATACCACGAATTGGAAATACATTTTGTCGCCGTATCAATGGACCGGTTACGCCAAGCCGGAAAATATCTGGCAACCGATTTCCCAAATTCCGAAATACAACATCATCCCGCTTCTGGTCGGCAGTTTAAAAGTGACTTTAATTTCGCTGCTCTTCGCCGTGCCGCTCGCGCTTGGCGCGGCGATTTATGTTTCGCAACTCGCCAAACCAAAATGGAAAGAAATTATCAAACCCGCCATCGAGTTGCTTTCTGGAATTCCATCCGTCGTCCTCGGATTTTTCGCCCTGATTGTGATGGCGAGTTTTTTGCAAGCGGTGTTCGGTTATGAATCACGGCTCAATTCGTTCGTCGCCGGAATCGCGCTCGGCCTCGCGATTATCCCAGTCGTATTTTCCATCGCTGAAGATGCACTCACGAGCGTGCCGCGAAGTTATGTCCAAGCGGCGCTCGCGCTCGGCTCCACTCGCTGGCAAGCCGCGTGGCAAATCGTTCTTCCCGCCGCAGTCCCCGGAGTTTTCGCCGCTGTCGTCCTTGGATTCGGTCGTGCGGTTGGCGAAACGATGATCGTCCTCATGGCCAGCGGAAACGCGAGCATCATGTCGGGGAATTTGTTCGATTCCACTCGCACGATTACGACCACCATCGCGGCAGAACTCGCTGAAGCCGTTTTCGGAGGACATCACTATGGAATGTTATTCATGATCGGAACACTGCTGTTCGTCGTGACTTTCGTTTCCAATTTGGCTGGTGGTTTGGTGATGCAACATTTGAAAGCTCGTCTCGAAGGGAAAAAATGAAGAGCCGCTTTCAACGACAACATTTTGATTACGTTTCGTTCTTTTTTACGGGACTGACCGGCGCAGCAACGTTTTTGATTTTAGGAATTCTTGCGGTCATTCTGGGCAATGTGATCTACAACGGCTGGGGTAGTTTCTCGTGGCGATTTGTTTCCGGCGGAACCGAGCGCGACATGTTCAGCGTCCAGAACGCGGGCATTCTTCCCATGATCGTCGGCACCGCTATCCGTGTGATTCTGATGACCATTTTCGTCGTGCCGATTGGCGTCATCACCGCAATTTATTTGACCGAATACGCTCACGCCACGTCGCTCTTCACTAGAATCATCCGCGGCGCCGTCAATAATCTGGCAGGAGTTCCTTCGATCGTGTTCGGACTTTTCGGCCTCGGATTTTTCATTAATTTTGTAGGACAAAATATGGACGTCGCTTTTCATGCGCAGAATTCTGCGCCAATATGGGGAAAGCCCGCGTTGATTTGGGCATCGATGACCTTGGCGGTAATGACGTTGCCGGTCGTAATCGTGGCGACGGAAGAATCCTTGAAAGCAATCCCGTCCGGTTTGCGCGA
>JBKJOZ010000399.1:0-11147 GCA_046595315.1 Limisphaerales bacterium | reverse complement strand
GAAAGGGAATGATGCCAGGATCAAGCCGATGGACGAGCGCGCCGAGGGAAAGAAAATCGAGCGCGCCTTTTTGAGAAATATTTAAGCCGTAATTCATGCGCGCGATTTTGGAGGGACTCCGTTTGCAGAGCAAATCGAAAAAAAAATGTCCCGCGAAGGAACGAAGGTGGCGAAGTGAAAACGAAAGTGGCCGAGTGTAATATTTTGCCGCCAATGCCGAAGCTGGTTTTCTTTGCGCCCGTCGCGCTACCCCCATTTGTCCGCGTAGTGCGAAATTAAATTTGTGCTTTAGTGTGAACAGCCGCAAAAATCGGCGAAGTCTATGGCTGTTGAATTTAAAGATTATTACAAAACACTCGGCGTCGGGCGCACCGCGACTGAAGATGAAATCCGCAAAGCCTTTCGCAAACTGGCGCGCGTTTATCATCCCGACGTCGCAAAGGACAAGGCGCAGGCCGAGAATAAATTCAAAGAAATCAACGAGGCTTACGAAGTTCTCAGCGATAAAGATAAACGAAAAAAATACGACTCGCTCGGTGCCGATTGGAAAGGCGGATACGCCCCACCACCCGGCAGCGGTGGACAAAGTTATCGAGCAAACTCGTGGCGTTCCGGTGCGCCCGGTCAATCCGCAGAAGACTTTGAATTTGGCGGGACCGGTTTCAGCGATTTTTTCGAACAATTTTTTGGCGGCAATCGCAGTGGCAGTTCGGGACGGCGCGGCAGTGTTTTTGAAGACGGCGAAGCGCCGCAACGCGGGCAGGATATGGAAGCCGACATTATGGTCACGCTGGCCGAAGCGATGACCGGCTCCGTGCGCCCGATTTCTTTGCGACGCAATGGAAAATGCGAACGTTGCGGCGGCTCGGGTCGAATGCAAAATCGCCCCTGCCCCACTTGTGGCGGCGTTGGCCAAATCGCGCGCACGGAAAAATATCAGGTGAAAATTCCGGCGGGCGTTCGCGAAGGACAAAAGTTGCGTCTGGCGGGCCAAGGCGAAGGAGGCAGCGGAAATGCGCCACGCGGCGATTTATATTTGCGTGTAAAATTTGCCGCCAATGCGGACTTTCGGGTTGAAGGCGGAAATATTATTTACGATTTGGATCTCGCACCATGGGAAGCAGCGTTGGGAACAAGTGTCGAAATTCCCACATTGCAATCACCGGTGAATATAAAAATTCCGTCCGGCACTCAGAGCGGTCATAAATTGCGCGTCAAAGGCCGCGGCTTGCCGAGTCGCGAAGGTGCGAACGGCGATTTGATCGTCGTGGCGAGAATCGCGATGCCTAAAGAACTCAGCGCAAAAGAAAAAGAGCTTTGGGAAAAACTCGCGAAAGAATCAGAGTTTAATCCGCGAGAATGATCGTTGTCTGGCATTTGAAAAATATCTTTGTCAGAACAATGCCGAGGGCATAATTTTTCTTCATGGCGAAGTTACCATCAAAAAAGAAAAATCCGGCCATCCTGCTGGGTCTCGGTTTGGATTCTGATGGCCATAAACGCATCACGACCGGGCCGAATTTTGCGCTTCTCGGCGGTTCGCAGGAAACACATGAAATCATGACGGAAAAGGCGATTAAGATTAATGAGAAACTTGCCGCCAAAGGCAAACGTCTTGAAGAAGTCAGCAGCGAAGAGTTTGATGACATCGCCGACGCGGTGGGACTAAAACGCCACGGCGGGTAAAGATATAATTTTGGGAATGAAAAAACAAACGATCCTCCTCTCCATTCTATTAATCATCTCTTCATTTTTTGCCGGAAATATTTCTGCACAAATTGAAGCCACAAATTCACCGGCAATTTCTGATGCTCAAGATGTATTGCGCTCGAATCTTCTCCTTCAGGAACAATTGCACACCGCCTTGCGCGCCATTGAACAGGCTCGGCAGGACGCCGACACCACTGCCAATAAAAACGCCGAGCTTTTTACCGGCCAACTCAACGCCGTCAAAAAAGATCTCGCCGTCCAACGTGAACGCGATTTGGAAACCATCGTTTCGCTGCGCCAATCCAATCGCGTGGCACTGATCGCCGCCGCCAGCTTGGCGGGCATCGGTTTGTTCGCGTTGTTTTTGACGGCTTATTTTCAAATTCGCGCCATGAACCGCATGACGGAAATCAGCGCCCTTTATTCCTCCAGCATTTCCCTCGATTCCCCGCGCGCTCTCGACAACGGCGGTTCCAATATTCCAGCGCGCCTTAATTCTTCCGAGCAGACGAATGCGCGTTTCCTTGCTGCGGTCGAACAATTGGAAAAAAGAATTCTCGAATTGGATTCGGACAATTCATTTCCACGCGCCAAGACCAGAATGGAATTGGCTCAAAACGGGAACGATTCTTTGCGTGAAACCGACTCAGAATCTTTGACGCAAATCGACTCACTCCTGGGCAAAGGACAATCGTTTTTGAACAGTAACGAAACCGAGCAGGCATTGCGGTGTTTTGAGGATGCGTTGAAACTCGATGCCAACAATACCGACGCGTTGATTAAAAAAGGAAGCGCCCTGGAAGGGTTACGAAAACTTCCTGAAGCCATTGAAGCCTACAATTGCGCCATCGCCATCGACAGTTCATTGACCGTCGCCTACCTCTACAAGGGCGGCGTTTTGAATCGGCTGCAACGTTTCAACGAGGCGATGGAATGTTATGAGCAAGCGCTCAGCACCCATCCAAAAGAAGCGGCGTAATTTCGGGGGGCCTTTGGGAATCCCTAATTCCCCTGCGCCTTGGCAGACTCCATATTTTGCCGCGCTTCGCGAATTTTGGCGTGAATCAATTCGCGGTTTTCATCCTCGGACACGGCTAACTCTTTCTCCAATTCAGTGATTCGCTTTTCGTAAGCAGCCTGGCGCGCCTGCAACCGCGCGTTGATGTGTTCTAAACGCAGTTCTAATTCATTCAATTGTTCCGAGCCGGCATTTTGCGTTTGCAGCATTTCTGACCGTTGCGAAATCAAACCACGCACCAATTTATTCATCAGCCCACGCGCCAGATGCGGCATTAATTTCGCCTGCAAACTCTCATTCCAATTTTCTGCGCGCGGCAAAACTAAAACGTTTCCCGCACAAACCACTGCGGTCCGCGAACGAAAAACAAAACACCGCAAACAAATCAACCACGCGAGAGCCGCGCAGAAAATTGCCATCGTCCAGAGCCAGATTCGGTTTTTGAAAGTCGTGTGGGGCACAGGCGATTGGATATTCAATTCGTCCAAAGCCGCCTTGATTTTCGCGTCGATGATTTCACCGCGACCAACAATCACCTGACCCGGTTCGTAAGAAACCATGACCAAAATTGAGTTGGTTCTTTCGGCGTGAAGTTCGCTGGTTAATTTTTCGTCAAAAACGCAATTGGCGGCGACGAAGTTCGTCAGGATTTTTGCGACGGCGCGATGCTCGCGTGGAAAACTATTCAACAACTCATTGCGCGCCTTGGTCAGGGAAACAAGATTTGTCCGGCGCAAGGTGCGGCTGTATTTGAAAAGTTCATGGCTGGACCCAATCAATCCGTCTTCGAGAATGCGAGCGGGACCCCGCTGCGCTGCGGAAGCGAGCGCATCCTCTCGAATAAATCTTTCAGTCGCGGTCCGCAATTTCTCGCGGAGGTACTTTTGCAATTCTTCCTCAGTATCGCCCTGGGCCCATTTTTTCGCCTGCTCGAAGTTAGCGGGAAACGTTTTGTGGGTGATTTTGAAATTGAGGGCCAACTTGCGAAAACGCGGCGTGGCAATCTGGTTGGTGGACAAGGTTCGTTTTTTGAAATTTTTCTCAACCACGTCCAAAAACTTTTCACGCTCGAAGGTAAATTCCGTGCTGAAGCTGGCGACGGCTTCGTCACCAGCCTTTTGCTGAAAGCGGAACATGGCAGGAACTTTTGCCGCCTCAGCTTGGCGTTGCGCCTTCGTTTCAGCCAGATCGACCATTACGAATTTTTTCGGCGCGACGATTTGCGCCTTCGCTGTGTCACCGACGCGATATGGTTTTTGCTGAAGTAATTTAGAAGGAGCGATTGCGAAAAATGCCGCCATCGTGGTTCCGATCAAAAGCGCGGCAACCGCAACGGCCGGACGTCGCAAAAATTTTGATTTTGTTCTCACGTTCAGGCGCAAAGCGTAAAATATTCTCGTTCTGAAACAAGGGTTCTCTCCAAAATTGAGATGGCTGGTTCTCGAAAAAGATTGGATTGCCGCTCAAACTTTCCGCATATTCGCGGGCACATGAAGTCAATGACGGGATACGGGCGCGGCGAATGTGCTCAAAACGGATTTAAAATCACGGTCGAACTCAGTTCGGTGAACCGCAAGCAAAGCGAAATCTCGATCAATTTGCCCCGGGAAATCGAAGTGCTTGAGGCGCAGGTTCGCGATGAAATTAATAAATGCATTTCCCGCGGTCGGTTGAGTGTGCGTATTTCGATGCATTCGGCGGGAAATAGTTCCGCCAATAAACTGCGCGTCAACGTGGCGTTAGCGAAAAGTTATGCGAAAGAATTCAGCAAGCTTGCCAAGGAATTAAAACTTTCCGAACCGATCACGCTTGATTTGTTGATTCGTTCCCCGGGCGTTTTGCAGGCCGACGAAGAGATTGGGGACGCGGAAGATTTTTGGCCTGCGGTCAATAAGGCGTTGCAAGCGGCGCTGGCTTCGTTGTTGAAAATGCGTTCGCGCGAAGGGGCGCATCTGGCGAAAGACATGACCACCCGTGTGAACACTATTCGCAAAGCGTTCGCGCAAATTCAAAAACAGGCGCCCGAAGTCCAGAAGCGTTATCGCGATCAATTGATTCAGCGCGTCAAAAATGCCGGGCTGGAAGTTCCGCCGCTCGATGACGAACGGTTGTTAAAAGAAGTGGTTTATTTCGCCGATCGCTCTGATATTTCAGAGGAGTTGACGCGGCTGGAAAGTCATTTCCAACAGTTTGATGATTGTCTGAAATCAGCGGAACCGGTGGGACGCACGCTCGATTTTTTGGCGCAAGAAATGAACCGCGAGGTCAACACGATTGGATCGAAAGCAAACAATGCCCTTATCTCGCGCGAAGTGGTGGTGCTCAAAGCGGAGTTAGAAAAATTTCGCGAGCAGGTGCAAAACGTGGAATAAAGAAATGTTAAATTTCGAATTTCAAATGTCGAATTTTACCTGCTCGTCATTCGAGATTCATCGTTCTCAATTCAAAAATGTCCGATAAACATTCAAGCTCTTTGCTCATCGTGGTTTCCGCTCCATCGGGCGGCGGCAAAACCACGCTTTGCGAACAATTGTTGATCAAGCATCCCAAGATGTCCCGCGCGGTGACTTGCACGACCCGCGAACCGCGCGCTGGCGAAGTGGATGGCGACGATTATTATTTTTTGGATGCAGGTTCATTTCTCAAACGCGTCCAGGCCGGAAATTTTCTGGAACATGCGACGGTTTATGGAAACAGCTACGGCATCTTAAAATCTGAAGTATTGAGTAAATTGCGCCAAGGCAAGGATGTTTTACTCAACATTGACGTGCAGGGCGCGGCGACGGTTCGCGAAAAAGCCTGCGAGGATGAGGAACTCAAACACGCGTTGGTCACCGTTTTTTTGACGACGGCGACATTTGCTGAATTAGAGGCGCGACTGACACGGCGCGGACAGGATTCAGCAGCCACCATTCAGAAGCGTTTAAGTGTGGCGCGACAGGAAATTGCGCAATGGAAAAATTTTGATTATCTGCTGATCAGCACGACGATTGCGGAGGATTTAAGGCGCACCGAGGCGATCATCGAAGCAGAAAAAATGCGGCAATGTCGCGCGCATCTTTTGGAATAATGGACGCAAAACCGAACATCGTTCTGGGCGTGACTGGTTCAATCGCAGCTCACAAAGCAGCGGATTTAACGAGCCATCTGACGAAAGCGGCTTGCGCCGTGCATGTCGTCATGACCTCGGATGCCTTGAAATTCATCACCGCCCTGCCGTTCAAAACCCTTTCGCGAAACCCGGTTCTCACTGATTTATACGAGGAGGAAAACGGCTGGAAACCGCTGCACATCAAACTGGCGGATGAGGCGGATTTGCTGCTGATCGCTCCGGCAACGGCCAATGTGCTGGCGAAATTAGCACATGGAATTGCGGACGATGCGTTGACCTGCATCGCACTGGCGCTAAATCCGAAAGCGAAAATTTTGATCGCGCCAGCGATGAACGGAAAAATGTGGAATCACGCTGCGACCCAACAAAATGTCCAGACGTTAAAATCACGGGGAGTAGAATTCATCGGACCCGAAGAAGGGATGCTCTCCTGTGGATATGAAGGCATGGGGCGGCTTTGGCAGATTGAGGAAATTGCCAACCGAAGTTTGGCGTTGTTAAAATAGTCGTTATGAAATTTGCCGCCCGCCAGGCACTGAAGAAATTCGCCCGGCTGGTTGTTTCACCTGGGCTCGAACCTGCGCAACAAGCTTCGCGCATTCAATCATTCCAACGCGACATCGTTTTTCCGATCAAGGCGCTCCTGATCCTCACACTGATTTATTATTTTTATTTTTCTCACTGGATCGACCAAACCAACAGCAACCGGGAAGTCGCGCTCGAAACCACGTCTCGTTTCTTTCTTTTTTATCTGTTGGCGCACATTGCAGTGGGCGCGGTGTTCATGGCCGTGCGCCGTCTTCCCCTGCATGTTTTGCAATGGACGATTTTTGCGCTCGGATTGCTCGATGCCCTTTTGTTCGCTTCGCTCACTCTGATCACGAGCGGATTTGATAGCATTCTTTATTGGGTTTTTCCTGCGCTGATCATCCACAATGCCATCAGCATCCCGCTCGCGACACCACAGATCGGGCTCAATCTGCTCGTGTCCCTGTTTTACGTTTTGGCTGGAGCATTGGATGTGGCGATCAGTGGTCAGGATGATATTTTTTTAGCGCTTGATGCCGGCACCCGTAACGCCTTGGATCTTGGCCACGCCGAAAATCCTGCGGAACCTTTTTTGCTGCGCGCAATCGTTTTGTTGCTGATGACGTTTTGCTGTTACGGGCTCCAGGCATTGATCGAGAAACAAAAACGGGCCGAAGAAGAAGCGGCGGAATTTGTGGTGCGGCAAGAACAGCTTCATTCAGCAGGCCGTTTGGCCGCAGAAATCGCGCATCAAATAAAAAATCCACTGAGCATCATTAATAATGCGGCGTTTTCGTTGCAACGCGCGGTGAATGAGGGGAAAAATTCTGCGAACGAGCAAATCCAAATTATCCGTGAGGAGGTAGAGCGAGCCGATCGAATTATCACGGAGCTAATGGGCTACGCCCAGTTGGCTGAAGGCACGGTGGAAAAACTCAGCGTCACCGAAGAACTGGAACGTGCTATCGCGCAGGTTTTTCCAGCCGCTGCAAAATACAATGTGGAAATTAGACGCGATTACATGCCTGCGCTCCCGCCGCTAATGATGCAGCGCAATCATCTTTCAGAAATTTTTGTCAATATCCTGCAAAATGCGCGCGAAGCGATGAACGGCAGCGGACAGATCAAAATTACGGCGGAACATGGCCTCAATTTTTCCGTCATTATCACGATCTCTGACTCGGGCCCTGGAATTTCAAAAGACAAGTTAGAACGAATTTTTGAACCCTATTTCAGCACAAAAGAAAAAGGAACAGGCTTAGGCTTGTCCATCGTCAGACACAACGCGGATATTTATGGCGGCCGTGCCACAGTGGAATCGGAGCTTGGAAAAGGCACCCGATTTATATTAAAATTCCCAGCGAAAACGTTGATGAAATTAAGTAAATGAGCCTTGTCCCACCACCCATTCTCGTCGTCGATGATGAGAAAAATATGCGGCTCTCTCTCAAGTCTATTTTGACCGATGATGGCTATCGCGCCCACACGGTAGAGTCGGCAGAAGAAGCGCTAACCCTACTTGCCACGGAAGAATTTCTCATGGTCATTACCGATGCCCGTTTGGGAGGGATGAACGGTTACGACTTTTTGCATCAGATCACCAAGCGCCGCCCCGGCCTCCCCTCCTTGATGATCACTGCCTACGCCACACCCAAACTTGCGGTGGAGGCAATCAAAGCCGGGGCGATGGATTATCTTGCTAAACCATTTGCGCCTGAGGAACTTTTGCACGCAGTTTCACGTTGCGCCGAGCGCCATCGCCTGCTGCAGGACAACGCCATCCTGCGGGCGAAATCCGTTGAGCCTTACAGACTCGAACAAATCATTGGCGAGTCCCCCAAGATGCAAGAACTCCGGCGCCTGATCCAAACCGTTGCCCCCACTCATGCGACGGTTTTGATTTTGGGAGAAAGTGGCACTGGAAAAGAATTAATTGCCGGCGCATTGCATAGCCTGAGCGAGCGGCGAAATGCCAATTATGTCCGCATTAATTGCGCAGCCATTCCCGAAAATTTGTTGGAAAGCGAATTGTTCGGGCACGAAAAAGGAGCCTTTACTGGCGCATTAAAACAAAAACTTGGACGCGTGGAAGAAGCCGATGGCGGAACTATTTTCCTCGACGAAATTGGCGACATGAGCCGCTCGCTCCAAGCCAAACTGCTTCGCTTCCTGGAAGATGGATCCTTTACCCGTGTTGGCGGGAATGATGAATTGCGCGTCAATGTCCGGTTAATCGCCGCAACCAACCGCGATATTATTGAAGCCATTCAGCAGAATGAATTTCGTGAAGATTTGTTTCATCGTTTGAACGTGGTCCAGTTTCGTCCCACGCCACTGCGCGAACGCGGTGATGATATTATTTTGCTCGCTGAAGAATTTTTGAAACATTTCAACGGCGTCATGAAAAAGCATGTTCATGCGCTGACGCCAGCAACAAAGGAAAAACTTTTATCCCACTCGTGGCCCGGCAACGTCCGCTGCCTGCGCAATGTCATTGAACGCGCCGTCATTTTGGAAACCACCTCTGAAATCCAGGCCACCAGCCTGCCGGATTTCCAATTAGAATCGCTCCTCCAAAAAACACATACTCCCGCTTTTTCGGCAAAAGATTCACTGGACGATTTGATGTCTGGATACGAGCGACAAGTGATCACCAGCATTTTGGAACAAAATCGCTTCAATCTTTCCAAAAGTGCCGACCAACTAAAAATCAGCCGTCACGCCCTGCGCTACCGCATGCAACGGTTGAACATCACCGGCTCCGAAGAAGACGAATCACTACCCTCTTCAAAGGGAGTCTCGTGTTAAAACGGTTACTCCCCCCTCTAACCCCCGAAATCCTCGAATTGCAAAACCAAGCGCAACCCAGTCGATTTTTCTGCTCGCAGGAGATGTTCATCATTTTAGAAATTTTTCTTTTGATCGCCGCCTTGCTTTTTCTATGGGCGCTTTATTTTCGCAAATCCAAGATCATATCCGTGGCCCGTGCAGTTTCTCCACGCCGACGCCGTTGGAAAACTCGCAATCCGACCCTTTCTGAAACCGGCGGATTACCTCCCCGAAAAAACGAACGCCCCATTTCCGATTTGGGCTGATATGCAACAAAGCCAGACCATCACCCGTAAAAGCGCCTCCAATTTGGCTCTGGCCTTCATTCTTTTGCCCAAACCCAAACGCGAGGCGATGACGGCGCTCTATGCGTTTTGCCGCGAGGTGGACGACATTGCCGACAATGAAACCACTCCGGTGGAGGAACGTCGCGCCCAACTCGCCCAATGGCGCTGTGACATCCGTCGTGCCTGCGATGGAGGGCAACCCGAATTCATCGTCAACCAGGAATTCAAACCAATCATCGCCCGATACAAGTTGTCATTTGAATATTTCGACGATTTGATTCGCGGCGTGGAAATGGACCTCGACATCAAGCGCTACGAAACTATCGAGGAATTGGAAAAATATTGCTATCGCGTCGCATCGGTCGTCGGCCTGTTGAGCATAGAAATTTTCGGATACCAAAACGCCGCCTGCCGTGATTACGCGATCTACCTCGGCAAAGCGCTTCAACTGACCAATATTTTGCGCGATGTCAAAACGGATGCCGAACGCGGTCGGATTTATTTACCGACCTCCGAACTGACGCGGTTCAACGTGTCCTCTGACGAAATTTTTCGCGGTGAATATTCCAATAACTATTTGCATCTGGCAGGCAGTGTTTCCGAACGCGCTCGTCATTTTTATCAACTCGCGCAAAAAACTTTGCCGTCCATCGACCGCAAATCAATGGTCGCCGCGGAATTGATGGGCTCAGTTTATTGGCGCTTGTTGCAAAAACTGGAAAAGGAAAAATTTAATGTCTTTGGCCCGCACCCAACTCGGTTGAATAAAGCCCAAAAACTTTTGCTGATTTTTCGCACTTGGGTTCGCTTTGCTTCCGGAAATGTCCGGCCGAATTATGGAACTTCCTGAACGGCGACTCATCGTCAACGCCGATGATTTCGGTCGCTCGCCCTCCATCAACTCCGCCGTCATTCGCGCCCATCGTGAAGGCGTTCTGACTAGCGCAAGTTTAATGGTGAACGAGCCTTCGTTTGACGAAGCGGTTTATCTCGCGAAACAAAATCCGGTTTTGGGAGTGGGGCTTCATCTTTCCCTCGTATGCGGGAAATCAGCTCTTGCGCCGGAAAAAATTCCCGGATTGACCGATTCCCAAGGAAATTTTTCGAACAATGCCGTCTCTTCCGGGCTGCGATTTTTCTTTTTACCCAAATTACGATCACAGCTCTTCGAGGAACTTGAGGCGCAATTCCAAAAATTTCGTTCGACGGGGCTGGTGCTCGACCACGTCAATGGCCATCTGAACATTCATCTGCATCCGATTGTGTTCGGCATCTTGATGAAAAACGCTCACCGCTGGAGAATACAACATTTGCGACTAACCTATGACCCCCTCGCACTGAATTTAAAATTGGCACGCGGAAATTTTTTGTATCGAGCCAGCCACGCCAGCATCTACAAATTACTTTCCCTCTGGGCCCGACCAAAATTGCAGCGCGCAAAAATTCGTCACACGCAAAAAGTGTTTGGCCTTTTGCAAAATGCGCGAGTTGACGAAGAATTTTTACTCAAACTTCTGCCACAACTTCCCGAGGGCGATTCCGAGCTTTACTCTCACCCCTCGCTTGACGATTTTAAACACGAATTTGCCGCTCTCATTAGTCCGCCAGTGAAAGAATTGACCAAAAAGCTCGGCATCAAACTGACTCGTTACCAGGATTTATA
>JBKJOZ010000200.1:0-4423 GCA_046595315.1 Limisphaerales bacterium | reverse complement strand
GGGCAAAAAACTCGAACTCCAGAGCGGCGCGCCTTGTGCCGGTTGCGCCGGACTGATGACGACAAACCCAGGTAGATTTTGATTTTCACTTCCCAAACCGTAGAGCAGCCACGAGCCGAGACTCGGCCGCGAAAACGCCTGCTCGCCGGTGTTCATTTGCAAACACGCGCCATTGTGATTGATATTGTCAGCTACCATTGAACGAATCACGCACATGTCGTCCACACACGTTGCGATGTGCGGGAAAAGTTCACTGACTTCAGTTCCAGATTGACCGTACTTTTTAAATTTCCACGGCGACCCTAAAAGATTGCCCGTTTTCGTTCGCTCCAATTTTGGTTTTTCAAACGGCAGCGGTTTTCCCATGTCCGTCAGCAAACGCGGCTTCGGATCAAACGTGTCCACATGAGACGGCCCGCCCGCCATGAACAGAAAAATAATTCGTTTCGCTTTCGCCGGATAAGGCGGCGGTTGCACGTTTAAAGGATTGCTGGAACTCGTTCCCGCTAAAACGCTGGAGACAAAATCTGCGGACATCAAATTCGCCAAACCCAACATGCCAAATCCGTTGGCGAATTTGCGCAACATCTGGCGGCGCGTCATTCCGCGAAAATTTGAGTTCGGAAAATTCATGGGTAACGAGACTCAATCTACATAAATAAATTCATTAGCGCAAAGCAACACCTGGCAATATTCCTCCCACGCCAATGCGTCAGAATTTTTTTTCTCGCTCACTGCGAGAGACGCTTTGGCCAGTGCCGATTCTCCCACATTGATCTCCTGCGAGTTTGGCGAGCGGCCGTAAAGCATTTCATAAAGCCACGCAATTTTTTTGCGATTATTTTTTTGTGAAACTTCTTTGCCTAGGCGCTCCACCAGCAATTTAGTTTGTGCGGTGACGAACGGATGATTGAGCAGGAACAACGCTTGCGGCGAAACCGTTGAATCGATTCGCTTTTCGACAATCGCGTTTGGATCGGCAGCGTCGAAAAGAAATTGATACGTGGCGCGGTCGGAGCGAATCGTGGTGATGTAAAGTGTGCGGCGATTCGTGCTGAAATCGCGCAGCGACGGTCCGCTCAAACTTAAATCCAGTTTTCCGGCGACGCTTAATAAACCATCGCGCAAGGCTTCTGATTCCAGGCGATGACGATTCATGCGGCTGAACAATTTATTGTCCGCGTCCGCTTTCAGACCCGAAAAGTTCTTCGAACTTTGTTGATACGTCGCCGACAACATCATCGCACGGTGCATTGCTTTAATTGACCATCCAGATTTCGCAAATTCAGTCGCCAGAAAATCCAAAAGTTCAGGATGCGTCGGTGGCTCGCCCAGTTTTCCATAATTATTTGGCGTGCGGACAATTCCTTCGCCGAAATGGTGTTGCCAGATTCGATTCACCATCACGCGCGCCATCAGCGGATTTTCCTCACTCGCAATCCATTTCGCTAACTGCAAACGTCCGCTGCCTTCGGAAATAGTGGGTTGATTTTCACCAGCGAGAATTCTAGGAAATCGGCGCGGCGCATTTTCGCCAAGCCGATCATAACGACCACGCACATGAATTTTTACATCGTGTGTCCCTGCCATTGAACTTTCTGGAACGCCGCCGTCCTGCAAACCATGCGTAAACAAAATTGGTGGTGCCGGATTACTTTTTAATGTCGCCAGTTCCGTTTTTAATTTTGAAAGCGATTGCGTTGTAGTTTCGGTTAAAAGTTTTCCGTGCGTGCGAAGCGGTGCCCAGAATGCACCTCGCGCCGTCATTAAATCTTCCTTCAAACCTTCCGACGATTTTGTTTCAAGACTGCGTTGAATCTCAGCCGCAATAGATTTCAGTTTCATCGCATCTGAATTATTTTCGCGCATCGACAAAACAAATTTCGTGAGCAACGAATTGGTTTCGCCGAAACTTTTCGGAGCATTTGCCTGGTCGATGAAATGCCAGACATCCACATTTCCAAAAGTGTCAGGGCGCGGATTTTGTTTGAGGAAATCTTTCGCGACTTCGTTTGTCAGATTCCAAATCTGTTTTTGGCCAGCGAGTTCGGTGATTTGAAAATCGAGCAGCGTCGTGTCGCAAACATGATCCGCTTTTGGAAGGATCGTGAACTGAAGCATTTCGCCGCGCGCAACCGTGATAGATTTCAAAACTTCCTGCTCGCCTAAAATTTGCGAACCGCCGTTGGCAATCGAACCGTTGGTTAATTGCGTCGCACTTTTAGTAATGTTCCAATCAATGCCGTCGCCGCAATTTGCATCCGCATCCACAATGCGCCCGCTAATTTGCACGGTTCCAGAAATTGGACTTTTCCACCCGATGGCCACGCCTGTTTTTGGCGCGGGATGGACCGCTAAATTTCCTGCGGGAATTTTTACTACTTCTTTGTCGCTGGCATTGTAAATCGCTGCTGGAGTGTCTTCCGCTTTGGAATTTTTCCACGCGAGCAAACCGATATTCCCGGACAAATCTTTCAGTGGATTCGGAAAAAGACCGAGATAACCACTCCCCAGAAATTCCGTCCAGCGGCGCAAAACCGGTTCCTGCAAATTTCGTTCTGCGGTAAATGTTGAAATATTTTTGTTCGTGGTTTTTTCAAATTCCCAAACGGCAAAAACATAATTGGAGAGTTGTGGAGTTAACTTCTTTGCGAGTGATTCAATTTCATCGTCGGAAGTTTTCTCTATCTGTTTTTCCAATTCAGCCATGCGCGCGTC
The DNA here is from genome assembly GCA_046595315.1 of Limisphaerales bacterium. Lineage (GTDB taxonomy): Bacteria > Verrucomicrobiota > Verrucomicrobiia > Limisphaerales > CANJXF01 > CANJXF01. The sequence continues at coordinate 1,705 of JBKJOZ010000200.1, read as the reverse complement.
GCGTTTTTTCCGATTTTCCAAATCGCTTTTGGACGCGAGTGGAATGCGCATCAAATTTTCGCCCGCTCCTTTGGGCGTGAGTTTTGAAAGGATGTGGCTGCTGGAAAAAATTCCAGCGAGCGAATAATAATCCGCCGTCGGAATCGGGTCGAACTTGTGATCGTGACACCGAGCGCACGCCAGCGTCAGGCCGAGAAACGCGCGACCCGTCACATCAATTTGATCGTCAACAATATCGGTGAGGATTTTTTCTTTGTCGGCGTCGCCATTGCCCCAATTGCCGATGGCGTAAACTCCGGTCGCGATGAGGGAGTTCGTGTCCAGATTTCCGCCGGATTTTTCCGCAAGCAAATCGCCGGCGATTTGTTGTTGGATAAATTTATCGTAAGGCAGATCGCGATTGAAAGCATTCACGACCCAATCGCGATAACGCCACGCATCAAGGCTGTCGCTTTCTAGACCAAGCACACGCGAATCCAGCGAATCGGTGTAGCGCACGACATCAAGCCAATGTCGTCCCCAACGCACGCCGTATTGCGGCGACGCCAGCAACCGCTCGACAACTTTTGCAAATGCGTCGGGCGATTTATCGGCGAGAAAATCAGAGATTTCTTTTTGCGTCGGCGGCAATCCGATCAAATCAAACGTGGCGCGCCGGAGCAGCGTTCGCTTGTCGGCAGGATTCGCTGGCCGCAAACGCTTTTCTTCAAGTTTCGACAAAATAAAATTATCGATTGGAGATTTCGCCCACGATTTATTTTTAACTTTTGGAATCGGCGGATTCTTTGGCGATTGAAAAGCCCAATTGGTTTTGGCAGCGACAAAATCGTAAGGTGATTTTGGACTTTGGACCTGGGTGTTTGGGTTTTGGACTAATTCCGTTCGCGGATCGGGCGCACCCATTTTTACCCACGTCTCCATGTCTGCAATTTGCGCCGCTGAAAGCTTTTTGTCCTTCGGCGGCATCTGCAAATCTTTGTCGGTGTAGCGAATCGCTTTGATCAGAAGACTTTTTTCGACATCGCCGGGAACAATCGCCGCGCCGGATTCACCGCCTTTAAGAATTCCTGCTTTGCTGTCGAGGAACAAAGCACCTTTCAGTTTTTCTGCTTCGGCACTGTGGCATTGATAACAATTCTCGACAAGAAGCGGGCGAATCTTTTTCTCAAAAAAGTCAAAGTCGTCCGCGTGGAGATGGAGTGAAACGAAAGCGATTCCTGCGGAAAAAATTCTCAAGACAAAACCGAAGAGAGAACTATTTTTTGCCATCAGTCGCTAAGGTAATTTGCGAGTTCCATGCGACCAAGTGTTTTTTAAAATTTGCTACTGAATTTTCAAAATTTCTCCGCGCAATTGGCCCACAAATTCGTCCGGCATCCGCGAATCGATTGAATTGGTTAACGGTTTTTCCAAATCCACATGTCCATCGCAGAAAACGACGTTTGCTTTTTTTTGGTGTCGGAAATGCACCGTCGTATCATTGGCGTTCACGAAATAAAATTCTTCGATCATGGGGTTTTCCGGCGACGCGGGTGCTTGAAAATCATTCACCTGTGCGGAATCGGCCATCAAAACGAGGTTGGCCGGTTGTTTGATTTTGTTCACGCGGAATGGCGGTTTATTGGTGCCCACTGAAAGGCTCAAGTTGTAACCGTAGCCGTAAGCCGCGCCTTTCGCTTTGAGTTTGAAATGGGCCGACGCGTAG
>JBKJOZ010000185.1:0-10445 GCA_046595315.1 Limisphaerales bacterium | reverse complement strand
AATTTTTCCGATTTGATGGAGCAAAGCCCCGTCCCAATCGAGGTGATCAACCAGCGGCCACCAGGTGTAGCCGATCACGGGTATTCCTTCCTCGCGCAGTTTGCCGATATCGCGAACCGTGGATTCAAGCCATTCGCCCCGCCGCGCATCGTCGCCGCAACAACTCGTCTCCGTAATCATCATCGGTAAACGGTAACGATCCCAATAATCTCGAACCGTGCTATTGAGTCCCGCGAGTTTTTCGGGAACGCGCTGCCGCCATTTTGGATCGCAGGGGTAAAGTTCCATTTCCGAATGGGAGTAATAATCGAGCCCCAGTAGGTCGATTTCTACTGGATTGCGAACAAACCAATTTAAATCCAGCGGAGAAAAACCGTTATTTAAAAGCCACGGACGTAGTTGATGCTCCGAATCAACCCGGCCAGTAATCAAATCAAGGACTACGTGGCGACGGCGGTTGCGCAGAAGCACCTCATCTTCGATGCAACGGAATAAATCAGTTTTTTCGCGGCCTGATCTTTTTTCCGTGCTGGCAAATTCAAGCGCGTCGCATAAAACGATTTCCACGTTCGGCATCGTTTCCCGCAACGCGCGAATCGAGCGGCTCAAAGCTTGCGAGACGCGCGATAAAACGTTGGTGTAACTCATCAGTCCATGACCATGAGGAGGCCAGAGCCCGACATCGCCGCAGAAAAATGAAGTGATGAGGGGTTCATTGATCGGACAAATTGAGCGAAGCACGCCTGCGTAACGTTTGCCGAAAGCGCGTGAGAAGTTTTCCAATGCGAGCGGAAAATCGATATCGCCAAAAGCGTCTGGCAACCAAGTCGGGGTTCCGAAATGCACCAGATCAACAATTAAATTGAGGCCAAGTTTGTGGGCGAATTCAAATCGTTCGTCCGCCCATTGCCAGTCGAAGACGCCGGGGACGGTTTCGATTTGATGCCACGGGATGGAGTAGCGCATCCATTTGCAACGGAGCTCTTCCGCCACACGTTTAAAATCCTCACGCCAAAAGTGGTTATGTTGGGTCCACTCAAACTGATCAATGGCCAGATGGGGAATCCATGAACTTTCCACTCCGACGGCCCATCGAAATGGTTCCGTCAGCGTCGAATTTTTGCCGCTATCTTCATTATCCAAACGCATATTCACCTGTCGCCACGGAAGCTAGGCCACGAAACGTGCCGCATCAATTGGGAGCCCCCCCGTAAATTGGTTCGGGGATTTTCCCTCGGAAAGAGGATTTGATCCTCGTAAAGATTTGAGGGTTTCGAAGGGTAGAAAAGAAAACGGCGCGATTTTGTCGCGCCGCAATTTAGAAACCGTGGTTTTTGATCCAGTTTGGCCTATTTGGTTTTCGGCCGGGCCATCTCCAACCATTTTTTAAACCAATCTGATTTTTCCCATGTGTTCATGAGACAAGTATTCTCCGTTTCCGAAAAGCGAGCTACCGGAAATGAAACTCAGGGCGATGGATGAATCCGGAATACTGTTTTGTCCAGATGGTTCCAGCGGTTAACAGCCGCCGGCAACGGTGTGCCCCTTGCCGCGTAAATCCTCCGCGAGATCACGTTCCATTTGCGCCGCGGCTTCAAAAGGCATTGGGTTAAAACATTCGTAAAGCTCGGGCAGTAATTGGACCCCGAACCGCTGGACTACGCTTGCCGCTTTGATTCCATTCTTGTGATTCTGAAAACGTTCTTCGGGATTCAGTCCCGTCATCCCGACATAAAGGCACGACTTGGACTTATCGCGTTTGGGATTGCTGCGCAGAATTTTCCGGTCCTTCGCTGCTTTTTCGTCGAGCAGCACAACGTAAACGTGATGATGAAAACTCGATTCCGTTGCGGAGCGTAATTTTCGAAAGCTGCGGCGTTGCATAAACGTGCGCGGAAATTTGCAAAGGGAAAACACCACTGCGCTGTAAATTTTGAAAAACGCGCTCTGCTTTGTTCAACCAAGTTTGCAAACCTTCGCTTGCTGCGCGGGAACTTCTATTTTTCTTCTGCTAATTTTTTTGGAAAACGATTTTCCATTTGCAACGTGGCAGCGCGAACGGAACTCGCTGGTTCAAGAATGCGTCGTGCATTTTGAATGACATAATCCCACTGGAGGGCTGGACCGGGATCGGTCTTGTTGGCCTGAATATGATAATGGCCCATCACGCCTTGATATTTTTCCAATTCGTCATCGGAAAGTTTTTTCGTAATGAGATGTCCTGAAGCATCGCGCGGGTAATCGCATTTTAATTTCGGAAAAACTTTGCAAAGCGTCGCCGTCAATTTAACCAGCGCTTGGTATTGCTGCGGCGTATAATCGTACTGGCGCAGGGTCGTGCCCTGAACTTCACCAACAACCGGTTCTGGCCGGGCCGGATGACCGACAAAATTCCGGGTGCGAATACTTTGCGGCTTCAACCAATCCTGGAAAATCAATGAGGTGTTTCCGTGTTCATCGTTTTTATACCACTTATCAAACGGATCTTTTTCTTTGGCACTGTAGGCGCCGATATTGGCAATTTCGATTCCCACAGAACGCGTGTTGGAAGAGGTGGCGTGAAAAGCGCGTTCCTTCAAATCCAGCGTTTGATAAATCGTCCCATCAACATCGAGCATGAAATGAACGCTTAACCCACGATGGTCGTGAAGAATGTTGAAGCATTGACGGCTGATTCCACAAACGTCGAAATGCAAAACAAATTGATCCACCACTTTTTGCAGCGTCGGCAAATCCCATCCACCGCCTCGCACGCGTTCGATTTCGTTGGTGGTGAGTCCGGCCTTGCGCAAGTTGTAGCGGGCAGGGGAGCCAAGATCTTTGACCTTTTCTTTCGACGTCGCGAAATCGGATTCCTCGAACGGCGCGAATCTACGTTCGGTGCGATAAGCGTCGTAACCACCCGGGTCCATCCAGGTCACGACGCGCGTGCCGGTGTGAACCATTTTTCCAGCGACAATAATTTCATCGCCCTTGCGTTCGGCAAAAGTTCCGGTGCGAGTGGCGCAACTGGAAAAAAGCGCCGTCGATGCGATAGCTAATGAAAATAGAATAGTGCGCGGAAAAGAAATCATGCCTCTTTTTGCCTGTGTAAATCGTAATTGGTCAAGAAGAAGGTCTTGATTTTCTACTTTTGGAAAATAGGAAGACAAAATTTACAAGACCGTCAGGCTTCAAGAATTCTGTAAATTTTGTTAATTCTGTCTAAAAAATCTCCTAAAAATTTCCGCTCAAGGCTACACCAAAGGTCATTGGATCGCCCGGTTGACGAATCAACAAATCGGAAAAACCGGGCTGGCTGTTGCGCAAATCCAACGCGTTGTTCACGTAATGTTTGTCGAAAATATTTTTGCCAAAAACGTAGATTTCAAAATGGTCTTGGTGATACCCGATGCGCGCGTTGACTAAACCGTAGGCGGTTTGTTTGGCGGTATTGCCTTCATCTAGGTAGTAACTTCCAACCGCTTGATACTCAGCGCGAGCGTAGAAGTTACAGGGGAAATTATATTGCGCGGCGAAGTTGGCGGTGAATTCGGGAACGAAGTTGACGTTTTTATCGTCGAATTTTGTTCCATTGTTTTTGTCAGTAAATTTTTCAAACTCGGATTCTGTCCAGCCGAAGGCCGCGCTGAGATCCAGATTTTTGGTGGGCCGTGCGGTCATATCCAATTCCACGCCGTAGCTGCGCACGCGATCTGCGTTCGCAAGATACGCTTGCGATGGATCGGCACTATTGATTCGATAAACCTGATAGTTGTGCGAGTCGGTGTAGAAAACCGCGCCGTGGACGAGAAATCGTTCTTCCAACCATTTTGATTTTAGCCCGGTTTCGTAATGCCACGAGTGCGAAGAATTAAATTTCGCGCCAGCTTCGGTATCGTTGGATGTGTTGAACCCGCCGCTTTGATAACCGCGCGAAACGCTCGCATACGTTTCAACGTTTTCGGTAAAATGATATCCGACCCCAAACTTCGGCGACAAATCAGTGAACTGATCCGAAGCATCCCACGCGCCCAGCGTCGAGCCGCCGGGAATAAAAGCGCTTTCCAAACGGCGTGTGCGATTTACAGAACGGTCGTCGTAGGTGAAACGAAGTCCCGCCGTTAAATCTAATTTTTCCCAAGCGGTGTAAGTCGCTTGACCGAAAATTGCGTAGGTTTTCGATTCCGTTTCGGAGGTGGTGCGAAATGTATTGGGTGGCGGAGGTAGAAACGGATTGGCCGCCAACTCGATGCTGCCGCTATTATTTTTCAAATTTCCATCGGAATAGAAAACGCCGCCCAGCCATTGCAATTCTTTGGATTCGTCATTGGATTGCACACGCACTTCCTGACTCCATTGGTCAAGGTCAGGTTTGGCAAAGCCGAGGCGAATGGGGGCTGCGCTGAAATCAAAATCCTGCATTAGATCCTGCTTCCAATTACGGTAGGAAGAAATCGAAGTTACTTTTACAACGTCATTGGCAAAACTTCCTTTGAGTGCGGTGCCCCAGGTTTCCGTGTCCACGAAACCGTCGTAGTCCCGCTTCACGGAGAATAAATCTTTATCGTGGCCGCGATAGAAAGTGGGGATGAATCCGTCGTTAAATTTCTGCCCGTGCAACACGAGGGAGAAGTCGAGCGTGTCGGCTGGCGTCCAGCGCAGTTGCGCGCGACCGGCGAGCGAATCTTTGTAATCAGGATGTGAGTCCGTCGTTTGATTGCGCACGAAACCTTCGCGTCGCGAATAAAGTCCGGAAACACCGAACGATAAATTTTTTTCAACGATGGGCCCGCGCAAACTGGCTTCGTAAATTTGCTGGTTGTAATTTCCGTAAGTAAATCCGCCGCGTCCTTCCCAATCATCGCCCGGTTGGCGCGTAACAATATTGATGACGCCGCCGGGCCCATTGGCACCGAACAAACCAGGTTGCGGCCCGCGCAGAAACTCAACTTGCTCGATGTCGAAGAGTGCCAGCCCTCGCGAATTCAAATCGAGGTAAGGAATATCATCGACGTAAAAACCCACCGCAGGATCGCCCGTGGCAAAATTGTTTTCGCGCAATCCGCGACTGGAAAATTTTGGCGAGCGATCATTGTTGGCGTCGAACACGGTGACGTTGGGTAAATAAGTCCCCAATTCGCGCGTGGCAGTAATGGCGCCGGGACGAATTTGTTCGCCGGAAAGAACGGTGACGGCGTTGGCCGCTTGAGTTACGGCTTGAGTGGCGTTGGGCGGCGTCCCGAAAACGGTGACAGTCGGCAGACGGTAGGTGGACGAGGAGGCGATGCCCTCATTGGTCTGGGCGAAGGCGGAAAGAGTCGCGGCCAAAATCGAGATGCCAAGAAAGAGTTGTTTCATTTAGTTTTTGCCAATTACAAAGTTAGGTCAGCAGAATTGCGCTGCGTTTGTAGCAAAAGACAATTTGGAAACAAGAAGTTTGTGGAATGATGAAATTTTTAAAAACTCCGCAGTTGACGCGCCGGCGCATCTGGCTGGCGGTGGCCGTCGCTGTCGTAGCCGATGGATTGCAATGGATGCTGGGCCCGTTGGGTTGGCTTTTATTCGATGAGATCATTGATGTAATCGCGATGGTTTTGACGAGCTTGCTACTGGGATTTCATTGGATGCTGTTGCCGACGTTTATTCTGGAATGTGTTCCGTTGGTGGATTTGCTGCCGACCTGGACAGGTTGTGTTGCGGTGCTGATTGCCATGCGGAAAAAGAGTCAAGCCATTGAGCTTTCTCGATCGAAACTATTGACTGCTTCAGAAAATTCCAACTTGTCGGAGAAATAGCCCCTTTGTATTCTCCGCGCTCCTTTGGGCGAACAACCTGAGAATAAATAAAAAATTTATGGCACTACGTTTAGGAGATGAAGCACCGAATTTCACGGCGGTAACAACCGAAGGCGAAATCGATTTCCACCAATGGCTCGGCAACGGTTGGGGCATTTTGTTCTCGCATCCGAAAGATTACACGCCCGTTTGCACGACGGAATTGGGCACAGTCGCGAAGATGAAAACGGAATTCGACAAACGCGATTGCAAAGTTGTGGCAATCAGTGTTGATCCAATTAATTCCCATCACGGTTGGATTTGCGACATCAACGAAACGCAAAACACCCAGATGAATTTTCCGATTATCGCTGACCCGGATCGAAAGGTGGCCACCCTGTATGACATGATTCACCCAAACGCGGACGATACATTCACCGTGCGCTCGGTTTTTATTATCGGACCGGATAAAAAAATTAAATTAACGCTGACTTATCCGGCATCGACCGGGAGAAATTTTTTGGAATTGTTGCGCGTGATTGATTCGCTCCAACTCACGGCCAAACATAAAGTCGCTACGCCCGCCAATTGGGAAGATGGACAGGACTGCATCATTTCGCCAGCAGTGAAGGATGAACAGGTGTCGGAGTTGTTTCCGAAAGGAATGCGGAAAGTAAAACCGTATCTCCGCTACACGCCGCAGCCGAATCGGTAATTTTTGATATTTAAACAAAAGAGCCGCACTCGATGGCTCTTTTGTCTTTAAATTTTTATCAATGAGTTGCGCAACCGATTTTCGCGACGGCGAAAATAAATGCCACGACACTCAAAGCGAGTAACCAGACAATCCCTTTGACGGCGAACAACCAGATGCCTAAACCCAAAACGGCGCCGATAAAAATCCAAGCGAGACAAGCGAGAAAAAAATTCATGCGCGGATATTAATCCGCTTTTTTTACGGTTCAAGCTTTGCAAACGTTGTTCGGCTATATGATTCCCCGATTGACACGCGCATTGGGTTCTGTAACGTCGCAAACGTAATCCCCGACAACATGTCCCAAAACCCATAGAACTAGTCTGCCTAAATCAAAAACCTATGAAAAAAATAACGCAACTTATGGCGCTGATATTTACCAGCGCTGTCGTCGCAACGTCCGTACAGGCCAGCACCGATTACGGTCCGGCTATTTATAACGAAGCCTATCCCGGCCATTGGTATACAACTGGAAACGGTCATAAATTCCACGTGATTCACGACATGGAAGGATATTATTTATCCACTATCTCTTATTTCAAACGTTCGACCACCTCGGCAAGTATTCACTATTGCGTCAACGGCTTGAAAGATTCTTCCACTGACGCGCCAGAAGGCGAAATCACCCAGATGGTGCGTGACGCTTACTACGGCTGGCACGCCCTTTGTTGGAATACGCATTCCACTGGCACAGAGCACGAAGGATTCGTGAGCAATCCAGCTTGGTATACGGTCGCGATGTATCAAGCATCAGCTGGCATTACCAAAAACCTGGCCGCCAAATACGGCTGGGCAAAAGATCGCAATCACATCATCGGTCACGATCAAAAACGTATCACCGGATGGCCGGCTTATGCTTCGGCGAACCTGGGAATTGATCCTAATTGCAACAGTCACACTGACCCGGGTCTGAACTGGGACTGGACTTATTACATGTCGTTAATTAATCCGACCACAACGACGATTATTGTGGACAACACTAGCGCCGGATTCAGCACCATCGGTGCTTGGGCTACGGGCAGTTCAGCAACCGATAAATATGGCGCAGATTATCGGTATCGTTCCACGGCAGCGGTCAGCGAACCGGCTACCTGGACGGCGAATCTTCCGAGCAGCGGAAACTGGACAGTTTCAGTCTGGTATCCTGCTGGTTCTAATCGTAGCACCGCTGCTCCTTTTATCATCTCCACGGCGGCTGGCGATGTAACCCAAACAGTCAACCAACAGATCACCGGCGGAACATGGGTCAATCAAGGTACCTACAACATGAACGCTGGAACAGCGACAGTGGATCTTTCTTGCTGGGCACCCGCTGGCTACGTCGTCGTCGCTGATGCAGTCAAATGGGTTAAATAATAACTCTTCGGTTTCAACAAACCCGGATGGGAAACCATCCGGGTTTTTTTATTCAGCCACCAACCAGATGACGTTCAACTAGAGGAAAATTAGTGGCAAGAGTTCGTGAAATGGTTCTAACTCCCAGCGTATGAAACAACTGTTTGCCTTCATTCTTTTACTTATTTCCGTTGCAACTCCCGCTGCCGAACTGGCCAAACCTGCGGATGCCAGCGCCAAAACCAATCCTGCGCCAAAAGCAGAAAAGCCTGTCGATCTCGGCGCGATGTTCCGGACGCATTGGGACAATCGAGTGCGTTCGTTCAAGGAACAGAATCTCGCGTGGCGCAATGTGGTTCTCCTTGGTGACAGCATCACCGAAGGGTTCGACGTGACGAAATATTTTTCTGGTCGGCGCGTAATTAACCGCGGCATCGGCGCAGACATCATCGGCAACGCGTTGCCGGCCGACGATCATCGTGGCATCCTTCGCCGGTTGGATAATTCCGTTTTCGAGTGCGCCGCGACGGATGTTTTTCTGATGATTGGAATTAATGATTTAGGCGCGGGCCGTTCCGTGGATGTGATGGAGCAGGGTTACCGCGAAATTTTAAAACGCATTCACGACACGAATCCCGCCGTGCGTGTCCACGTGCAATCGGTTTTGCCGACACGCGGCAAATACGCTAAACACAACCCACCGGTGAAAGAAATCAACCAGCGCCTGGAGAAACTCGCGGCGGAATTTGGTTATGATTACATCGACTTGCATAAATTGATGCTCGACGAAAATGGTGAATTGAAAGCGGAGATGACGCCAGAAGGTTTGCACCTGAACGACGCGGCTTACACCGTTTGGCGCGCAGAAATTTTCCGCACGATGAAGTGGAATTAACGACCGCGAAACGCAGCATTATCCGTTTGCGCCAGCCAAACATTGCAACAAATAAGGGAGCAATTGTTTCTTGCGCGAGACGACGCCGGGAAGGACCCAGATGTGCGGCGCGTTGACGGGGAAATTGATGCGTTGCAGAAATTCGGGCGCACCGCAGACGAGCAGGAGTGAGTTTTGCGTGTTGATGTCGGTCACGAGCAACGCGGCGAAAAACAGATCTTTGTTTTTACAATGGCGATCGAGCGCTTCGAGAATCGCCGCTTGTTTTTCAGGCAAGTGCGAAAAACTGAGTTCCTCGATTTGCGAAACCGTAAATCGTTTTTCACCTTCGCCATACTCTTTACAATCGGCGGTGATGACTTGCTTGGGCGTCATTGTGAGCAGCGGCGAACCGACGGCGAAAATTTCTTTCGCGAGCAACGTCGGGTCGGTTTTGGCGATCTTCGAGAGTTGTTCGAGAATTTGTCTGTCCACTTGCGTCGCGGTCGGCGACGAAAGATTGAGCGTGTCGGAAATCAAACCAGCCATGAGCAAGCCCGCGATGTCGGGTGGAATCGGCACGGCCATTTGCTGATAACAAAGCGCAACAATCGTGCTGGTCGAGCCGACCGGATTATTCCAGAAATGAATCGGCGTATCGCTCGTAAAACCGCCGATGCGATGATGGTCGAGAATTTCAACAATTGGAATTTTGTCTGCGCCCGGCACAGCTTGGGAAAGTTCGTTATGATCGACGAGAATCAAGCGACGCGGAACCGGTTTGATAAAATCGCTTTTCGACAAAACACCAACGAGCGCGCCCTCTTCGTCGATGATCGGAAATAAATAAGCTGGCAATGTTGCCGCCTGATCACGCGCCACTTCCAAAAGCGTTTCGGGACTAAAACTCGTGAACTCCGCACCCACCATGTGATCCGCGCGCACTGCACCGCGCGCCAGCAGCACCGTCGTCGCGCTGTCGTGCGGCGAACTGATGATCGTGACATTCGCTTCTTTGGCCGCGCGTTTAATGGTGCCGAGCACCGGTAAACCGCCCGTGATGATGATCGCGCGCACGTTCGATTCGATGGCGCGCATCTGGATGTCGTCGCGATCGCCGACGATGACCAAAACTTTTTCCGCGTGATGCCGTTCGAGGCGTTTGGAAAAGGTGTCGGCGTTCATCGCGCCGATCATCAAAACCTGCTCCGTCGGTTGCGTCGGCAATTCCCCGGTCAATACTTTGCCGCCGAATGTTTCCACGATGGTGGCGAGCGACGCGACGATGAGCCGTGCGTTGGCGGCTTCTTCACGCGGCGGAAAAAGGTGGTGACTGATTTTTGAAGAAGAGAGCAAACCGAGACAGCGATTGTTCTCATCAATGACCGGCAACCCGCGCAATTGTTTTTGTTCGATCAACAAAACGGCGTCGTAAATTGCGGAATCCGCGTGAACGGAAATGACATTGCGCTCCATCACGTCGCTGACTCGCGGTGAAACGTCGCTCAAGAATAACGGCGCTTCGACTTTGAATTTTTCGAGAACGAAATTGATGCGGGCATTGGTGTTTCCAGCGCGAGCAGCAATGACATCGGGCATCCCGAGAAGTTGCTTGAGCCGCGCGTAACCGAGCGCGGAACAAATGGAATCCATATCCGGATTGCGATGGCCAATGACGATTGTCTGCATGAGCGGACATCTATTGCTGCAAAAATAGAGTCGAGGC
>JBKJOZ010000075.1:0-8056 GCA_046595315.1 Limisphaerales bacterium | reverse complement strand
TCACCAATTCCTTCACTTTCTGCGACTGACTTTTGTGCGCGAGCAAAACCGCGTCGTCGGTCTGAACGAGAATTGAATCGCGCAAACCCACCACGGCAATGGGGGTGCGATTCGATTCTCGTTCAGACCGACGACGCGGTTTTACTCGCGCACAAAAGTCAGTCGCAGAAAGTGAAGGAATTGGTGAAAAAACTTTCTGAAAATAAAAAATATCAAAAGCTGATTTAAAATTGTGGCGGTTGGTTCGGCTTTGAAACTTTTTACCCATGCCCTTTCTGCCCATAGCCGAACGTGAATTGCGGGTCGCCGCGCGGAGAAAAGCCACCTATCGCACGCGATTCTGGGCGGTGTTCATCGCTCTCATCATATTTGCCTGGCAATTTATTTATTTAAGCCGCGGACAAATTCCCGTTGCCAGGCACGGCAAGATTTTGTTCATGGTGATTTCGGGATTGGCGTTTGCGTACTGTCTTTTCATCGGGGCCCGCGCCACGGCCGATTGTTTGAGTGAAGAAAAGCGCGATGGAACGCTCGGCCTTTTATTCCTGACCGACTTGAAAGGTTACGATGTCGTGCTCGGAAAACTCGTCGCCAGTTCGCTAAATGCCTTTTACGGATTGCTCGCCATTTTTCCGATCCTTGCCATTTGCCTCTTGCTTGGCGGCGTTTCCTTCGAGCAATTTTCAAAAACCGTTCTGGCCTTGGTGACCACCTTATTCTTTTCCCTCGCGGCAGGAATTTTGGTTTCGACTTACAATCGGCTGGAACGCCTCGCCATGTTCTTCACGATTCTCGTGATATTGTTCGCCACGTTTGCGCCACTCCTCTTGGTTGCGCTAGTGAACGATTGGACTGGTTTAAATGAAAAAGACCTTTGGCCGTTTTTTCTGATTAGCCCGGGGTTTATGTTTGTGTTGGCCATGGATTCGGGAGCGACTAATTTTTTCCCGAACACAGCGTTTTGGGGTTGCCTCATTTTCACGTTGTTTTTGACCATCAGTTTTCTTTGGCGCGCCAGTATAAAATTGCCCGATTCCTGGCAGGAAAAAGGGCCAAAGCCGCTCGCCTCAAAATTCAAAAGCTTCCGATTGCCTCAAGCGAATAAAGCTCAGGACAAAAAATTTCGCGATGAGGCTTTGGAGATAAATCCATTTTTCTGGCTAACGTTACGCGGACGAGAAAAACTCAATCACGCTTGGGGCTTTGTCATTGCGATCATCGTGATCTGGTTTTTGGGATTTTTAGGTGCCGGCAGAGTCATGTGGGATTACGCTTTGATATTTCCCACACTGCTGTTCATTCACGCATTTTTAAAAATCTGGGTCACGTCCGAAGCCTGCACCCGCCTCGTTGAAGACCGTCGTAGTGGCGCTTTGGAATTGCTCCTCTCCACGCCGCTGGACGTTAAAGAAATCGTTCGTGGCCAGCACCTCGCCTTACACCGCCAGTTCGCCGCGCCATTTTTACTGCTTATCGTTTTGGAGGCGCTTTGTTTTCTATTCGGGATCGCTGGTCGCGAAATGGACTGGAATAAAAAATTATTTCTCCCCATCGCCATGCTGTTGCTCGCCGCTGACTTTTTCACGTTGAGGTGGGTTGCAATGTGGATCGGGCTCAACACGAGAAATGTTAATCGAGCTGTCCTGAAAACCGCGATGCTGGTCCTGACCATGCCGTGGTTAATCTACATTCTCCTCACTAGCCTCATTTCCTTTTTCCACGTCAACCGTTCCAATGGGATCGATCACACGATCACGGCTGCTTTCTGCTGGATCGCCATTGCTTTGCTCACCGATTTAATTTTATTTCGTTGGGCAAAGCCAAAATTGCTTTCTCGCTTTAGACTTCTCGCGACAATTCAACCTGTCCGCGTCGATCCGTGACGGTTCTAAAAACTCGTGAAACATTTTCAACCCTCGCTACAATCACACAGCATGAAAAAAACTTTTCCCGTTTTTGCATTTCTCTGCCTCATCAGCACCTGTTCCTTTGCCCAGCCCACCAACCCCATTCCGCTTTGGCCGAATGGTGCACCGGGCGCGTTGGGCAAAGCGGACAAAGATATTCCGACGCTCACCGCATTTTTGCCAAAAACAGAAATTGCGACCGGCGCAGCAATCGTGATTTGCCCAGGCGGCGGTTACGGCGGATTGGCACCGCACGAGGGCGAGGCCTATGCCATGTTTTTGCGCGATCATGGCATCGCCGGATTTGTCCTGAAATATCGTCTTGGTTCAAACGGCTATCGGCACCCTCACCCCTTCGAAGACGTGCAGCGCGCGGTCCGATTGGTTCGTTCCAAAGCAGCGGATTGGAAACTCGATCCAAACCGAATTGGTTTAATGGGATCCTCGGCGGGCGGTCACCTCGCTTCGACGCTGCTCACCCATTTTGATGACGGCAATCGTTCCGCGGAAGACAAAATCGAGCACCAAAGTAGTCGGCCCGATTTGGGCATTTTATGTTATCCAGTCATCACGATGGGCGAAAATACTCATGCGGGATCACGTGCAAATTTACTGGGCACAAATCCCCCACCCCCGCTGATCCAACGACTTTCCAACGAACTGCACGTCACTTCGAATACTCCCCCCTGCTTTATTTTTCACACCGCCGAAGATAAAAGCGTCCTGGCGGAAAACAGCCTCATGTTCGCCCGTGCGTTGCGCAAAGCGGACGTGCCATTTGATCTGCACATTTATGAAAAAGGTCCGCACGGCATGGGTCTCGGTTTCCGTGTTTATTCTCCATACGACCCCAACCAACTCCATCCGTGGACGAAAGATTGTTTGTTCTGGCTCAAGCAACACAAGTTCGTTCAATAACTTTCCCACAGAACAATGAACAAACCGGTCGTCGCCATTCGCCAACTCTCGAAGATTTATCGTCAGGGAGAAATCAATGTCACAGCGTTGGATAATGTTTCACTCGACATTGCCTTGGGAGAATTTCTCACGCTGATGGGGCCGTCCGGTTCCGGAAAATCTACTTTGCTCCACATTATCGCGGGCATCGACCGTCCGACCAGCGGCGAATGTCGCGTCCAGGAAATTGATCTCACCAAGCTCAACGAATCCACCCTGGCCGATTGGCGAAATCAAAATGTCGGATTTGTTTTCCAGACGTTTAATTTGATTCCCGTTTTAACCGCGTTCGAAAATGTTGAGCTGCCGCTTTTACTGACGCGACTCAACAGCCGACAGCGCCGCGAACAAGTAAAACTTGCGCTCGACCTCGTCGGCCTTTCCGACCGCATGCATCATTTGCCGCGACAACTTTCCGGTGGACAGGAACAACGCGTCGCCATTGCCCGCGCCCTCGTCACCGATCCGAGTCTGGTGGTGGCCGATGAACCGACCGGAAATCTCGATTCAAATTCCGCAAATGAAGTGCTCGGCATTTTGCAATCGCTCAGCAAAACCGCTGGCAAAACCGTGATCATGGTCACCCACGACCCCAAGGCAGCTGCATTTGGATCACGGGCCGTTCACCTCGAAAAAGGTGAATTAATTATTGAGAAATGAATTCCGCCTCGTTCATTGCCAAAAACGCCTTACGCAATAAACGGCGCGCCGCCCTTTCAATTCTGAGCGTCGCCGTCAGTTTATTTCTCTTCGTCACCTTGCTCGTCGCCATGCGAGAAATCACCGTTCCTCCTGAAGATATCGGCGCCGCATCACGCATCGTCGTCCGGAATAAAATTTCGTTGGCAAACTTGTTGCCGGTCCGTCAAGGGACGGTGCTCGAACGAATTCCTGGAATCGAAGCGGTGACTCCATTTACCTATTATGGCGGGAAATTTCGCAACGAGGACGCCACGCTCTTCGCCCAATTCGCTGTGGATCCGAGCCGCCTCTTTATTTTGATGAGTGAAGCGAAAGTCGGTCCCGGACAAATGGAAAATTTCCTAAAAGATCAAACCACTTGCATCGTCGGGAAAATCACGGCGGAAAAATACAAAATCAAAGTGGGCGATAAACTTCCCTTCACCGGAACGATTTGGCCCTGCGATCTCGAATTGAAAGTCGCCGGAATTTATTCAGGCACCATCGATGATCGGAACGTTTTTTTTCATCACAAATATCTCGACGAAGCCGCTGGAAATCTCGGCCAGGTCGGAACCTGGTGGGTCAAAGCCAAATCGATCGACAACATGACAGAAATTTTGTCCAAGATTGATAAAGCCTTCGCCAATACTTCGGCAGAAGTGCGGGCCGAAACGGAACGCGCCTTTCAAATGAGCATGGTGTCGATGTGGGGAAATATAAAAATTCTCGTGCGCTCGATTTGCTCCGTGGTCGTTTTCACCTTGCTGCTCGTTTCGGCCAGCACAATGAGCATGGCCATCCGCGAACGTTTCCGGGAATTGGCCGTGCTCAAAGCAATCGGGTTTCGGCGACACGAACTTTTCGGATTTATCCTCGCAGAAAGTTTCGGGCTGGCGATGCTCGGCGCGCTTCTGGGAGTCGGCGGCGCGTGGTGGGTTTATTCGCATATCAGCATCGCCAAACTGACCAACGGCATTTTCATCACGTTCGAAGTAACTCCTAAAATTATCGGCCAGGCTTCTTTAATTGCCGTCACGCTCGGAATTGTCGCCAGCATCGCGCCCTCCATTGCCGTCGCGCGAATGAGCGTGGTCAATGGCTTAAAAACCCTGGATTAAGCAACATGAAAACATTCCGCACCATTTCGGAAATCAATTCTTTGGAGGCGCCGGAATTTATCCGTGTCGTTGGTCCGATCTTTGAACATTCGCCATGGATCGCCGAATGTGCCGCAGGATTACGGCCATTTCCAAATCTCGAGGAACTTCACCGCACTCTGCGCGAAATTGTTTTAGCCGGTGACGAAACCAAACAATTGGATTTAATACGCGCGCATCCTGACCTCGTGGGCCATGCGGCATTGCAAGGGACATTGACGATGGAATCAACGCGTGAACAAACCAGCGCCGGTTTGGGCCAACTCACTCGCGCAGAGATTGAACTCTTCCAGAAATTCAACGCGGCTTATCGCGAAAAATTTGGATTTCCGTTTGTGATCTGCGCGCGACTCAACAAAAAGGAAGCCATCCTTTCCGGCTTCCGGGTGCGGCTGGAAAACTCTCACGATATAGAAATAAAAACCGCGCTAGATGAAATTTTCAAAATAGCGCGGTTGCGATTGCACGATCTCGTGCAGGCGTAGTGGCTAAAATTACCAGGTCTTTTGGATGATGAGATTGCTGTGCGGCAGGCGGAATCGGAATTCGCGTTCCTTCTGATAGATTCCCACGTAGCCACGCCGTTTCATTTCCTCGGGAGAACCCGCAGCGCAACGACGGGGTTCGCCAATCAAAAATTTTTGGCGTAAACTTTTTTTGTCTGGCCCCAGCAAATCGAGGCAGCTGGCTAGGCGATTTCCCACAAAAGTGGCTTCGTTACAGGGAGATTCAGTGTTTTTTGTCATAACTTAATTTGTGTTTGTTATGACGCTGAGGTTAGTCACATAAAAAAAAACAGCAATCGGGCCTGCCCCATAAATCGGGTCAGGGTGAAACCTTAATAATGATTAAGGATTTGACGAAGAATTCTCGGAGGCAGAACTGAGCCATGTTTACGGATTTACTGGGATAGAACTTCGCGAACTGCTTTCAACAATTCTTCCGAGGCGAACGGTTTGGAAAGCGTGCGTTGAACTCCGAGCAAATCTGCCAGCGTATGAGTCTCGTCAGTCTTCTTCTGGAACCCGCCGGAAATCCCAATCATTTTTGCGTTCGGATAATCCTTTTTCAATTCGACGATCGTTTCCAGACCGCCTTTTTCAGGCATAAGAATATCGACGATGACCAAGTCAGAGGGGTTTTCCCGAAAAAGTTTTACGCCCATTTCACCACTGCCCGCTTCAGCGACTTCGTAGCCTGCTTGAGTCAGCATCAGGTTGAGCATTTCGCGCAGCTGCGCGTTGTCGTCGATAATCAGGATTCGAGGCATGGGTTTTATCTACTCGCAATCGACGTTCAAGTTAAGACATTTTTTTCTCTGGAAAATTCCCCAAGGTTTGGCGGCTTGTAATTCTTCGCTTCACGCGGGAAATTAGTTTTAGTTTTAGTTCATTCCCTATGAGTTTGCTGCCCAAAGAAAAAACCGATTCATCAAATTGTTTGGTGCATTCCGTTTCCCACGCGTTTGCCAGCGAACCGACCCTGGAGGCCGTCACGATCGACGAAGCCGATCAATCTGTCTCGGTAGCGACACTCGGCAAGGCGCACGATCCCTCTTTGGAAAAAAGAATCGCCGAAACCGTGCGCCGCGCCCAAACCGTTTCCGTACAGCGGAACTGCGGTCTGCTCAATGGCGAACCAGCTTGTTCTGAGTGCGCAATCCCATTCGCGCAGTTCGAGCGTCAAAGCTTCACCATCAAACATGACGCCGAAAAAACCACCATTGCCCGCGTCACCTGTCCCACCTCCCCGCAATTCTGGCATTGGCGAAAAATTTCATGGCCGAAACTTGGGCCGCGTGAAGTTGAAATTCCGGAGGAGGATGCGCACCTCAATGAATGGAAATGGCAACTGCTTGCGGCCGGGCTTTGCGGCGCATTTGCACTGACGGCGGCGTTCCTCGACAAAAATTCGGCGAGTCTCGGATTTTATCTTGCGGCCTATCTCGCGGGCGCGTGGTTTGCGACGGTCGAAGTTCTCGAGTTGTTGAGAAAACAAAAACTAGATGTGCATTTTTTGATGCTGGCGGTCGCTGGCGGCAGCGCGAGCATCGGCGCATGGGGCGAAGGAGCCACATTGTTGTTCTTATTTTCTGTGTCAGGCGCGCTCGAACATTTCGCGATGGGCCGGACGCAACGAGAAATCCGCTCCCTTTTCAAAGCGGCTCCTAAAACCGCAATTCTCCTGGATGAACGCGGTCACGAGCAGGAAATAGCCGTCGAGCAATTGCAACCCGGCATGCGGCTGTTAATCAAACCCGACACGCAATTTCCGGTGGACGCGGAAATCGTTCGAGGCAACACCGCGAGTGATGAGTCCAATCTCACGGGCGAAAGCGCGCCAGTCGGAAAATCAATTGGTGACACAGTTCTCGCCGGAACGCTGAATCTTTCCGGCGTGGTCGAAGTGACGGTCTTGCGCGCGGCGAGCGAAAGCGCGTTGCAAAAAATTATCCATCTTATCCGCGAAGCGCAGCATCTCAAGGCACCGGCGCAACGGTTCACCGATAAGTTCGGCACACAGTACACTTACGGAATTCTCGGATTGTCCTTCGCGATGTTTTTCATCTGGTGGCTCGCGTTGGATTTGCCGGCGTTCGCCGCGAAAAGTTTTGGACATAGCGCATTTTATCGCGCCATGACTTTGCTCGTCGTTGCCTCACCTTGCGCATTGGTTCTGTCCATTCCATCGGCGGTTTTGGCAGCAATTGCGTCAGGGGCGCGACGCGGAATTCTTTTTCGCGGCGGAGCGGCGGTCGAAAAATTGGCGGAAATCAAAGTGGTCGCGCTCGACAAAACCGGCACGCTCACCACCGGAGAACTTCGCGTCGAACGCGTGGAAAGTTTTCCGCCCGGACGCGAAACGGAAATCGCGCAACTCACCTATTCGCTGGACCGTTTTTCCAAACATCCGTTGGCGCGAGCCATCACCCGTTATGGAAAACAAAATCAACTGCGCGCCCTCAAAATCGAAAATCTCGAGTCCATTCCGGGGATGGGCCTGCAAGCCAAGCACGGCGACAAAACCATTTTGCTCGGACGACGCGAATGGATTGCGAAAAAATTCAGCGGCGATTTTCCAGATATTGTAGGTGCCACTGATTTGGGCAGTTCCGAAGTCTGGCTCGCCGATGGCGATCTCGTCGGCCGGATTTTGTTGCGCGACGATATTCGCCCGCAAGCCAAGGAAGTGCTTGCGAAAATCCGCGCCGCCGGTTTGACGACAGTTGTTCTGACCGGCGACCGCAAAGCCACCGCCGAACATCTCAAGACAAAATTGGATTTGGACGATGTTCGCGCTGAATTAAAACCAGAACAAAAAGTGGAAATCATTCGTTCGTTTACCGAACGA
>JBKJOZ010000061.1:0-12271 GCA_046595315.1 Limisphaerales bacterium | reverse complement strand
GGCCAATTTGCGACAGCAATTGACCGATTACCTCGGCAGCGCGGGAACGAACGTGGAACTAATTTGCACGGAAAATAATTCCGTCTCATCCTCGCCGGGCAAACAGATGACGAGCTTAGTCAATGCGCTGTTTCTCGCCGACAGCGTGGGGCAGATTCTGCAAACCGAATTCAATTCTCTTTTCTGGTGGGACATTCGCAATGGGCGCGAAACCGCCAACAACAACGATCCTTCCCTCTACGGCTGGCGGCAATATGGCGACTATGGAATTTTTGACGGAGCCACGAATGTTTATCCCAATTTTTACGCCTCCAAGCTGTTGAAATATTTTGCGCGAAGCGGCGATAAAGTGATTCAGGCTGCAAGCGATTATCCATTGCTGGCGGCTTATGCGACGAAGCGCACTAACGCGTCTCTTTCGCTTCTGGTCATCAACAAAAGTTCCACCACCGCGCTCAACGTGGCCGCAACTCTTTCCGGATACGCGCCGCATTCCAACGCGCTCGTTTATTCTTACGGAATTCCCCAGGACGAAACCGTTCGCACGAACGGAACTTTGTCACCCAATCTGGCGCAAACCAATTTCACAGGGGCGGGAACAAATTTTTCTCTCACGTTTCCGCCTTACTCGCTCACGGTGTTTTCACTTTCACCGACCGCGCCACGCTTGAAAGTTTTCCCGGACGCAGCCCGCACGAATGGACAATTTCAATTTCAAATTCAAGGAGAAGCGGGAGGACGTTACGCCGTTCAAACTTCCAGCAATTTGCTCAACTGGTCATCCATCGTCACCAACACACTCGCGACCAATTCCCTCTTTTGGACTGATCCGGCGGCGAATTCTTCCCCACGTTTTTACCGCGCCATCTGGATACCCTGAACCGGACTTTTCGCTTCTAGCTTTTTTCATCGCACTTTGCTTTCCCCGTCTGTTTGAATAGTCGCATGGATTCATTTCTCCAAGCTGCGATTGATGAGGCAAAAAAAGGTTTGGCCGCGGGCGGAATTCCCATCGGCTCGGTGCTCGTTTCCGACGGAAAAATTATTGGGCGCGGACACAACCAACGCGTGCAGCACGGCAGCGTGATTCACCACGGTGAGATGAATTGCCTCGAAAACACCGGACGGTTAAAAGCGTCGGTTTACAAACGGTGTACGATTTATTCCACGCTTTCTCCCTGCCCGATGTGCAGCGGCGCGATTTTGCTTTACGGAATTCCGCGCGTGATTGTTGGCGAAAACAAAACATTTCAAGGACCGGAAGAATATGTTCGTTCGCAAGGCGTTCACGTCGAAGTTTTACAAAACGAAGAGTGCATTCAACTGATGCGCGATTTCATTGCGAAAAATCCGGAACTTTGGAACGAAGACATTGGAGAATAAAATATGGAAAATGAATTTTCCAAAATTCCGCGCCGCACATTTCTTCGTTATTCCAGTTTAGCGGCGGCTTCCTCTTTGCTGAGTCAGTTTCCGTCGCGCGCGCAAACCGCCGAGCAAGTGTTGGGTGCGGAAGATTCTAAAGCCGCCACTCTGGACGCAAACGCGCCGCAGATTCGTGTGTTGCTGCACGAGGCGGATGGCAAGCCGCTCGAACACGAACGGCAAACGACATTGCACGCTCGCGATTTGGAAAATGATCCGTTGCCCCAGGCCATTTCTGCTGCGGAAGGTCGCGCGCGAATTGGTTTGGCCAGCGAGCCAATTCAACTGAGCGCACGTTTGCGCGTGCCAGGTTTTGGCGAAGTTTATTGTTACGCGGACAACAACGGCAAAGGTTACGGGAAACCGGAGACGATTGAATTTGTGGTCGACGCGGCGGCAACGCGGTTGCGTCGAGTGCGCGAAGTTTTTGCGCACGAAGGGAGGCAGATTCCAGATGATCCGATTTTCAAAAAATATCTCGCATCCGCTGCTAAAAAAATTCCTGCGAAACGGGAAGCTGCTCGGATCGCCGCTGCTTACGAATCGCTTTCTCACGGACTTCATGCGGGTGAACGATTGACCTTAAATCTGGCGCGTTATCGCATTTCAAAGTTCGCCGCGCCGAGGAAAGATTTTTTATTTGGCGCTCTAAGTTCAGTTCGCAGTCACGGCTCAGAAATTGAAAAGCGTTTTACCGCCGCGTTTAACTACGCGCCCACCAGTTGGTATTCGTGGAAAAGCGAGGAACCGCCAGCGCAACGAATTGATTTCGGGCGCATGGACGAATCGCTGCAATGGTGTCTGGACCGCAAGATTGTTCCCAAAAATTACGGATACGTTTATCTCTCAAATGGCGCGACGCCGGAATGGATTCGCCAATGGCCATTTGAAAAAGTTTTGGCGGAATACAAACGGGTCGTTACGGAAACCGCGCGGCGCTATTCCGGCCGTATTCCGTATGTCGAAGTCATCAATGAAGCTCACGACAAAGCGAACCTGTTTCGTTTTTCCCACGCGCAAATTCTCGAACTGACTCGCGAAGCCTGCAAAGCCGCGCGCGAAGGTTCGCCCTTGGTGAAGCGACAGATAAATCATTGCTGTCTTTGGGCCGAATATGCGAAACGAACGAACACGGATGGTTCACGGCGCTGGTCTCCTTTCCGTTATTTGTCCGATTGCGTGAAAGCTGGCGTGGAATTCGAAAATGTGGGTCTGCAACTTTATTATCCGCAGCAAGACTTGTTTGAAATTGAGCGGATGCTCGCGCGTTTCAAAAAATTCAATCGTCCGATGCAGATCACGGAAATTTCCTGCCAATCTGCGGAGGGACTTGATCTGGTGAGCATGCGGCCGAAAAATATTGTCCCTGGCTGGCACGGTCCCTGGAGCGAAACGATGCAGGCCGACTGGCTCGAAGCGATCTACACGTTGTGTTACAGCAAATCCGAATTTGAAGCGATCGGTTGGTGGGACATGGCGGATTACGGTGGGCATTTTTGGCCGCACGGCGGTTTGTTACGAAAAGATTTTTCGCCGAAGGAAAGTTATTTGCGCTTGTTGAAATTGCAGAAGGATTGGGGCGTGGCCAAATAATTACTCACAACGTTGGCTGGGAGAAATTGGCGGTACGTCCGCCGTGTTCCAATAGTTTACGATAACTTCAAATATTTTTTTTAACTCAGTGAAATCATTTGGTTTGGTAAAATAGCTATTCACGCCAAGTTGATACGCTTTTTTAATATCTTCGCCCAAGTTCGAGCTCGAGAAAGCAATGGTCGGAATCACCTTGCAATCCGGATGCGCCTGAAGCCATTGCAAAACATCGAATCCATTTTTGCGCGGCATTTTCAGGTCAAGAATTAGAAACCGAGGGAGGGGGAACGCCACGACATCTGCATAAATTCCATTGCGCTGGAAGTAATCGAGCGCTTGTGCGCCGTCATGCACGATTTTGATGTCGCAAGCGAGGCCGGACGCATGGATAGCGCGGCAAAAGAGGAGCAAATCGTTTTCGTCATCGTCGGCTAAAAGAACAACTGGTTTTTGATTCGAACTTTCCCTCATGTTTGCTCCCTTTTTTCGAAACGCGGCCAGCCCGCTCAGTTTAATTATTTCGTGTGAATTATTTCTACCGGAGCCGGAGGCGGGACATTGACCATTAACCAATAGCCACCGATCGTCTGCGCCAATTTTACCATGTCCTCGAAATTTGGAGTCTTGCGCAAAAAAGAATTAGCTCCCAGCTCATAGGCTCGCGCCACCAGTGGATTATGGTCGGGATGATCTAAGTTTTGTCCGGTCAAGACGACCACCAGCATTTGGCGATGCAACGGGTGTTCGCGAATCCACTTGAGCACCCCGAATCCGTCTATCTTCGGCATGAATAAATCGAGCAATAGAAAATAAGGGCAGGGATATTTTGTGCGATCGGTGTATCCTCCTTCTCCCTCCAGATAAGCGATGACTTCTTCGCCATCGGTTACACGAAGGATGGGATTCGCCAGCCGGGCTTTTCGAAAAGCGCGTTCGATAAAAAAAGCGTCGTTGTCATTGTCTTCTGCCAAAAGAATCACGGAGTGATCCTTCACGAAATTCTGATCAGTCGACATCGTGCTTTAAAAGTCTTGGGCGCAGTGGGAGTTGGCAATGCGGGTTAAGTCGCAAAACTTCAAAAGCGATTGCCCTACTCGAATGATCTGTTTGCGCGCGAAAATTTGGGTGAATCCGGTCGCCATTCCATTCGTCTGAGTTGCGCCGGAGTTTAAATTCCTGTTAAATTAACGTTTCAATGAAGAGCCTAATCGTACGAGGAAAAAGTCTTTTTTACGGATTGTTGTCCACTGGATTTCTTGCCGGCGGATTCCACGCAGGTGGCGCAGCGGTTGCGGCGAACAAGATTGAGTTTAATCGCGATATTCGTCCGATTCTTTCCCAAAATTGTTTTGCCTGTCACGGGGCGGACTCGGCCTCGCGCAAAGCCGGATTGCGTCTGGACCATTTTGAAGACGCCATCGCTCCCCGCAAAGATGTGATGCCAGCCGTCACTCCCGGCAAACCGGAAGCCAGCGAACTGGTGCGCCGTATTTTCACGACCGACCCAGACGACCAGATGCCGCCGCCCGAGTCGCACAAGACCTTGTCCGCCGAGCAAAAAGATTTATTAAAACGCTGGATTGCAGATGGCGCGCAATATCAGCCGCATTGGGCCTTGCTCGCTCCCCAACGCCCCACGCCGCCGAAAGTGAAAAACCGCAAATGGGTGCGCAACCCGATTGATAATTTTGTCCTCGCGCGTCTCGAAGCAGAAAAGCTCAAGCCCGCACCCGAAGCGGATCGCCGCACGTTGGCGCGGCGCGCGAGTTTGGATTTGACCGGGCTTCCACCGACTCCTGAAGAAGTGGAACAATTCGTGAAAGATAAATCCCCCAACGCTTATGAAAAATTTGTGGATCGCAAATTGGCTTCTCCGCAATGGGGTGAACATCGCGGACGGTATTGGCTGGATGCCGCGCGCTACGGGGACACCCACGGAATTCACATCGATAATTATCGCGAGATGTGGGCGTATCGTGATTGGGTAATCAAGGCCTTCAATCGCAATCAACCGTTCGACCAATTCACGGTGGAACAACTTGCGGGAGATTTGTTGCCCAACTTCACGGTGGACCAGGAAATTGCGACTGGTTTCAACCGTTGCAACATTACGACGAGCGAGGGCGGTGCGATTGATGAGGAATATCTGGTGCTTTATGCGCGAGATCGAACGGAAACAACTTCAGCGGTTTGGCTCGGTCTGACCACCGGTTGCGCCGTTTGCCACGATCATAAATTTGATCCGATTTCGCAGAAAGATTTTTATTCGTTGTCCGCTTTCTTCAACAACACGACGCAAAAAGCGATGGACGGAAATGTGAAAAACACGCCTCCGGTTGTGTCGGTGCCGTTGGAGGAAGATCGCGCGAAATGGGAAACGCTTTCGCCGCGAATCAAAGAATCAGAAAAGCAAATTGCGAAACGTCGCGAAACGGCTCAGGCGGATTTTGAATCTTGGTTGCCGACCACATCGCCGAAAGTTTTTTCGACCAGAATGCCGAGCGATCAGCCGCTCTTGCGCGCGCTGCTCAACGACAGCAAAACGAACATTTTCAAAATCGAGGTTCGTGGAGAAAAACGTGAATTGCCGCGCACCACCAACACGCTTTTCCAAGCGGGCATTTTAGCCAGCAAAGCGTATGTCACCAGTACCTCCGCCGTGCCGCAAATTGCTGACGTGGGCGATTTTGAGAAGGATCAAAAATTTTCCTATGGCGCATGGGTTTATCTGGCGAAAGGGCGGGATGGTTCGCTCGTTTCGCGCATGGACGACACGAATTCATTTCGCGGCTGGGATTTTTGGATTGAGGGCGGCAAGCCGGGCACACACATCATTAGCAAGTGGCCTGAAGACGGGCTAAAAGTTGTCGCCAACAGAGCAATCGAAGCCAAACGTTGGACTCACGTTTTTGTGACTTACGACGGTTCGGCGAAGGCGAGCGGAGTGAAAATTTACATCGACGGGGAAGCGCAGGAAGTGGCGGTGCAAACCGATAAATTGCAGAATACCATTCGCACGTCTATCCCGTTGAAAATCGGACAACGCAATACGACTTCACTCCTGGACACTGCGGGCATTCAGGATTTGCGGATTTACGAGCGCACTTTGAAACCGGAGGAAATCAAGGCGCTGGCACGCGATTCGCGCATGGCTTATTTGCTTTCCAAGCCGCCGGAGAAACGCGACAAAAAAATCACGGACGAATTATACAATGGCTGGCTGGAAAATTTTGATCCGAAATTTCAGGAAGCCAAAGCCGCGTTGGCCGCCGTGGAAAAAGAGGGCGCGGACATCAAAGTGCGAGCCAGCATCACCCACGTCATGCACGAACGTGACACGATGGGCGAGGCGTATCTTCTTTCGCGCGGCGAATACGACAAACGCAAAGATAAAGTCGCTCCAAATACGCCGGCTGCCTTGCCGCCTATGCCTGCAGATTTACCCCGAAACCGGCTTGGGTTCGCCAAGTGGTTGCTCCGCCCGGAAAATCCTTTGACGAGTCGCGTGACGGTAAATCGTTTCTGGCAAGAAGTTTTCGGCACTGGAATCGTTCGCACTACGGGTGATCTAGGCGTGAGCGGCGAAATGCCGTCGCACCAGGATTTGCTTGATTGGATGGCGGTGGAATTCCGCGAATCCGGCTGGGATGTGAAAAATTTTTACAAGATGCTGGTGACCTCAGCGACCTATCGGCAAGCCGCCACCGTCACTCCAGAAAAATTGGAGAAAGATACGTCGAATCGATTATTGTCACGCGGTCCGCGCTACCGCATGGACGCCGAAATGGTGCGTGACTGCGCGCTGGCCACGAGCGGTTTGCTGGTTCCTAAAATCGGTGGCCCGAGCGTGAAGCCGTATCAACCGGACAACGTCTGGGAAGCGGTCGCGATGCCCGGCAGCGATACGCGCGATTACAAACGCGATTCCGGCGAAAAATTGTATCGCCGCAGCCTTTATACTTTTTGGAAGCGCGCCGCGCCTCCCGCTTTAATGGATATTTTCAACGCGCCCAGCCGCGAGACGTGCACGGTTCGTCGCGAACGCACCAACACGCCATTGCAAGCCCTCGCCACTTTGAACGATATTCAATTTGTTGAAGCCGCGCGCAAACTGGCCGAACTTGCGCTGAAAGAAGCGAAGGAAGAGGAACGACTTAATTTCATGGCGCGCCGCCTTCTGTCGCGTCCGTTGCAACCCGAAGAACGGAAACTGGTCGGTTCCGTTTTCAAGGATTTGCTGGCGCATTACCAATCCGATTCGAAGAACGCGGAAGCGTTGATCGCCGTGGGCGAATCCAAAGCAGATCCTTCGTTGGATAAGCCAATGCTGGCCGCTTACACGATGGTTGCCAACGAATTGATGAACATGGATGAAGTTTTAAATAAATAATCATGAACTCGAATCTGAATCTCCATCCGTTAATCCAAGATTACGTTCGTTACGAAACGCGTCGGCAATTTTTTCGTCGCGGCGCAAGTTTCATGGGCGCGGCTGCACTTGGAATGATGGCTCCCCGTTTATTTGGAGCCGACAAGAAACCTTTGGCCGATGGCAATTTCGTCGCGCCACATTTTGCGCCGAAGGCAAAACAAATTATTTATTTGCACATGGTCGGCGGCCCGCCGCAGATGGATTTATATGATTACAAACCGGTCATGCAGGAATATTACGACAAGGATTTGCCGGAATCGATTCGCATGGGGCAACGGTTGACGACGATGACTTCAGGCCAGACGCGTTTTCCGATTGCTCCGTCAAAATACAAATTTGCCCAACATGGCAAAGGTGGAATGTGGATCAGCGAGTTACTTCCCCACACCGCGAAAATGGCGGATGACATGTGTTTCATCCGGTCAATGCACACGGACGCCATCAATCATGAACCGGCGATTTGTTACATGCAAACCGGCAACCAAATCACGGGACGTCCGTGCATGGGTTCGTGGGTTTCTTACGGGCTTGGTTCGATGAATAAAGACTTGCCGACCTTTGTGGTTTTGGTGGCGAAACCGACGAACACGGAACAAATCCAGGCTATTTCCGGGCGTCTCTGGTCATCGGGTTATTTGCCCGGGGAACATGCGGGAGTCTCGTTTCGCTCCGGCGGCGATCCCATTTTATTTATCAATAATCCAGCCGGTGTTTCGGCAAAAGTGCGCCGCAAAACTTTGGATGGTTTAAAAGCGTTGAACGAAATGAATTTTCGTCAGGTAGGCGATCCCGAAACTCACACGCGTATCCAACAATTTGAATTGGCGTTCCGGATGCAATCGAGCGTGCCCGATCTCACCGATACTTCCGACGAACCCGAATCGACTTACCAACTTTACGGTGACGATGCGAAAAAAGCGGGGTCATTTGCGCAGAGCGCCTTGCTCGCCCGGCGCATGGTTGAACGCGGGGTGCGTTTCGTGCAGATTTATCACAATAACTGGGACACACACTCCAACGTCTCCGGACGTCTCCCTCTGCAATGCAAAGATGTCGATCAAGCGTCCTACGGCTTGATCCAGGATTTGAAGCAGCGCGGTTTGCTCGACTCTACACTGGTGATTTGGGGTGGCGAATTCGGGCGAACGATTTATTCCCAAGGCGGTCTGAGTAAAGAAAATTACGGACGCGATCATCATCCGCGTTGCTTCACGATGTGGATGGCCGGGGGCGGTTCAAAAGCGGGAACGGTTTATGGCGAGACCGATGATTTCTCCTACAACATTGTGAAAGATCCGGTCCACGTCCACGATTTCCATGCCACCATTTTGAAGTTGCTGGGGATCAATCACGAACGGTTCACCTTCAATTATCAAGGACTAGACCAACGTCTGACTGGGGTGGAACAAGCTCGAGTGATTAAAGAATTAATCGCGTGATGTTTCGCGCCAGCTTTTCCTAGCCAGATCTGATTCGATCCTCCCACAGTGGAAGAATTCCTCATTCGAAACATCGAGAATGCCTATTCTCAAGAAACACGCGTCACCTCATTGAGGAGGAACGCGTTTGTGGTTCATTGGCAGATTGTTTGAAACTTGAAGGAGGAAATTATGATGAATGATCCCATTGATCCGAGATCCGCTCGTGGCAGCAAAAATATTTATGGATGGCTCATCGGATTAATTATCGTTGCGCTGATCGTCTGGTGGTACGCGATGAGAACGCCGGCGGGTTAATCGCTCGGCGCTCTTCAGCTCACGACGAAATTTAAGCGTTGTAAGTCGTTGACGAAACATCCCCGCCGCGCCCCGTCCAGTTGGTGTGGAAAAATTCTCCACGCGGCTTGTCCACTCGTTCGTAGGTGTGCGCGCCAAAATAATCGCGTTGAGCTTGCAGCAAATTCGCGGGCAAACGTTCGGTGCGATACGCGTCGTAGAAATTTAGTGCGGTAGAAAATGCCGGTGTAGGAATTCCTTTTTTCGCGCCGATGGCCACAACATTTCTCCAGGCGCGTTGGGAATCTTTGATCGCTTTGCGGAAAAATTTATCGAGCAATAAATTCGTCAGCTTCGGATTGGCGTCAAACGCGTCTTTGATTTTGCCCAAAAACCGGCTGCGAATAATGCAACCGCCGCGCCACATCAGCGCGATGCCGCCGTAGTTGAGGTTCCAATTATTTTCCGCTGCCGCCGCGCGCAGGAGCATGTAACCTTGCGCGTAGGAAATAATCTTCGAGGCGTAAAGCGCCTGGCGAATTTGCTCGATCCATTTCGCGCGGTCGCCGGAAATTTTTGACTTTGGCCCCTTTAGTTTTTTCGCCGCGGCCACGCGTTCGTCTTTGAGCGCGGAAATGCAGCGCGAATACACCGCTTCGGCCATGAGCGTGATGGGAATGCCGAGTTCCTGCGAAGAAATCACCGTCCATTTGCCCGTGCCTTTTTGCCCCGCCTTGTCGAGAATTTTGTCCACGAGCGGTTGGCCGTCCGCATCTTTCACCGCCAAAATATCGCGGGTAATTTCGATCAAATAAGAATCCAAATCACCTTTGTTCCACTCGCCGAAAACCTGGTGCATTTCATCGGCGGTCAGGCCGAGTCCGTCTTTCATCAATTGATACGCCTCGCAGATGAGTTGCATGTCGCCGTACTCAATTCCGTTGTGAACCATTTTCACGTAATGACCGGAACCATTTTCGCCGACCCAGTCGCAGCACGGCACGCCGCCATCCACTTTCGCGGAAACTTTTTGAAAAATATCTTTCACATGCGGCCACGCGGCTGGCGAACCGCCGGGCATAATTGAAGGACCATGACGCGCGCCTTCTTCGCCGCCAGAAACTCCCGTGCCGACGTAAAGCAATCCTTTGGACTCCACATATTTTGTGCGGCGAATCGTGTCGCCAAAAAGTGAATTGCCGCCGTCAATAATGATGTCGCCGGGCTGAAGATGCGGCAGAAGTTGTTCGATAAATTCATCCACCGCTTTGCCCGCTTTGACGAGCATCATGACGCGGCGCGGCGTCTTGAGTTGCGCGACCATTTCCTCGATCGAATGCGCTCCGATGACATTGGTTCCTCTGGCTTCTTTGGCCAAAAAATCGTCCACCTTGGAAACCGTGCGATTGTAAACGACGACGGTGAATCCGTTGTCGTTCATGTTGAGGACGAGATTTTGTCCCATGACGGCGAGACCAATTAGGGCGATGTCAGCTTTAGTTTCCATGTGTGAAGAAAGTTAAATGTTTGAGGCGTTACGATACAAAACGAAGTCCACTGCGCCAGAAGATTTTGGTCGATTGCCTAGATGGAGACGCTCATCAGTATTCAGAAACGCGGAAAAAGCGAAGCTGGTCGTTCAACGGAACTGCAAAGTTCAAAGCCCCAACCGTGGCGTCATTCGTCATGATGGGCTGCCATGAAGTCAGATTGGTTGACGCTGATAAAACGACCGGGCCACTGCCGGCCAAACCCGTAACACTGAAATTCATCATTCCATTGGTGATTGATAATTTCCCGGGCTCGGTGGCAAAGCAAAGGGCCCCGCGAACGGCGGTGACGCGGGTCACGGCACCGGTGCTGACGCCGAACGAATTGCTCGCCACCACGCGATAATCACCGGTGCTGTTGAGGAGAATGTTCGAAATCGAAAGTATCGAAGCGGTTTGCCCGTCAATAGGTTCGCCATTGAATTGCCATTGGTAGGTCATCAGCTGAACGCCCGCCGCCAATGCAGGTAATTGCAACGTTTCTCCGACGGTGACCGAACGCGAGATTATTGCCGTTGGGAACGTAGGGGAGCCATCGCCCACTAAGGCCATGTTGTGTCGGAAACCAGAAGCGATCCGCATGATGTTGGTGACTCCTGTTGGAACAATATTTTGTCCTGCGCCGTTATCGTTTCCAAACGCGATAACTGTGCCGTCGGATCGAAGGGCCAAAGCGTTCGCGAATGAATGAGCAGAAATTGCGACGATGTTGGAAATTCCATTCGGCACCGAGATGCCGCCACCCCAAGCCTGCAATGTTCCGTCAAACTTCAAAGCGAGAGCTGAGCTCGCCGCCGAAGCAATTGCAACCACGTTGCTCAAATTGCCGGGCACATTTGTCTGGCCCGAGTTGTTATTTCCCCAAGCCACCACTTTTCCGTCAGACTTCAAGGCGACCGTGTAGTCATAACCACAAGCAATGGCGGTCACGTTGGATAAGCCGCTGGGCACATTGGTTTTTCCATAAAGATTTTGCCCCCAAGCGACGACGGTTTGATCTTCTTTCAACGCGGCTGATAAATAATTGCCTGCGGCAACAGCGAGAACATTGCTGAGGTTTGGAGGAATTTCCGTTTGCCCCAATACATCTTCGCCCCAAGTGGAAACGTTTCCTCCAGTGTGCACGAACAGAGCGTGTTGGCCTCCACTCGCCATTGAAACAACGTTGGATTTGCTACCAGGAAATCCAAATTTGTTTGCTCCCCATCTCGCAACCGTTCCGTCCAAGCGGAGTGCCATGCTAAAACCGTTGCCAGCAGAAATATTGGAAATGTTGGTGAGGTCGGCCAATACTTCACATTGCTCGCCACCGTTTGAACCCCAGCTGGCCAGATTTCCCAAGGAGATCGACGCTATGTCACTTGTGATGTTAGTGGTGGGATCGCTAATCACAACCGTGTAACTCCCGGTTGCACTGGAAGAGACATTGGTCAGCCGCAAGAGTAAATTGGTTGCTCCTGCCACAGGCAATCCATCGCGCTGCCATTGAAAAGAAAGAGGCAAAAAGCCGGTCGCGGTGCAACCCAGGTTCACATTTGCTCCAGGAAAAACAGTTT
>JBKJOZ010000410.1:0-22115 GCA_046595315.1 Limisphaerales bacterium | reverse complement strand
CCAGTTTAAAATTCTATGTTTCAAAAAATTTCCTTTCCTTAATCCGTATTTGGATACGAGCCGAGCACTTTGACAAAATTACATTGCTGTTCGAGATCGGCGATGGCTTTGGCGACTTTGCGGTCGTTCATGTGGCCGTCGCAATCGACGAAGAAAAAATATTCCCACGCCTTGCGTTTGCTCGGGCGCGACTCGATTTTCGTCATGTTCAATTTGTAACGGCGAAACGCGCTCAACGCGGAATGCAGCGCCCCGACTTCATGCGAGATGCTGATCATCAAACTGGTGCGGTCTTTACCTGTCGCCGGGCTGCATTGCCGACCCAGCACGAGAAAGCGCGTCGCATTGGCGGAGTTATCCTGCACGCCATGGTCGAGAACCGGGACTTTATATTTTTCCGCAGCTAAAATTCCCGCAATGGCGGCGGAATTATTTTCTTTCGCCGCAAATTCTGCCGAGCGCGCGTTGGACGAGGTTTCGATGATTTCCGCATTCGGGAAATTTTTTTGCAGCCACAATCGGCATTGCGCCAGCGTTTGCGGGTGAACGTAGAATTTTTTAATCTGATCGCGCCGAAAGCGGCTCAAGAGGCATTGCTGAATTTGTAAAATAATTTGCGCGACGATTTTCAAATCGCTTTCCACGAACATGTCGAGGGTGTGTGTGACCACGCCTTCCGTGGAATTTTCCACTGGAACCACGCCGTAATCCGCGCGGCGTTTGCTCACCTCGGAAAAAACGTCCGCAATCGTTTTTTGCGCGGCGTAACGAAGGCTGGCGCCGAATTTTTGGATGGCCGCTTGATGCGTGAAGGTCGCCTCGGGCCCGAGATAGGCGATGGTCATCGATTTTTCGAGCGAAAGCGCACTCGACATAATTTCACGGTAAATCGCGCGAAGCGATTCGTTGGCCACCGGTCCCGGATTCATTTTGCAGACGCGATTGAACACCGCCTGCTCGCGGTGCGGCGCGTAGATTTCTTCGCCGGCTTTGAGTTTGATTTCACCAATTTGCAGAACGTGTTTGGTGCGTTCGTTGAGCAGTTTGACGATTTGTGCGTCAAGCTTGTCGATGGCCTTGCGATGCTCCGGAATGTTCATGTGGCGGCGAGAATATAAAACTTGTCGCTGGAAAACAGAGTAAAATCTGAAGGCGTTTTATGAGGACAATATTTGTAATCTGGTCGTGTATTCGGTATAACTGCGCGATGGATTTTTTCCGTAGAATTGCAGTCGCCCTCGCCGTCGCTGCAATTATTCTCATTCCAAGCCCGTCAATCTCTGCGGCGGAAATCAAAGGGCACTGTCAAATTCGGGATCACGGCCAGTTGCGCGAATTCGACGTGGCTACGGACGAAGTTCAGTCTCGATTTCAGCGTTCCCCGCAAAAAATCAGCCCGCTGGCCACTGCTGAGGCCGTCCGGCAACACGCCAAAAAATTGAGCGTCACTTCCGGCGAAGAAATGGAGATGGTTTTATACGAAAAAGGCGCACCACGAACCGAGTTTTCCCGGCGACTCCTCACTAAAGAAATTTTGGTGCAGTTGCGTCCGGGGGTGGATGCTCAAAATTTTGCGAAAAAATCTGGTTTGCGATTCCAGCGTAGGTTTGAAGGCGAACTAGTTCTGCTGGAAGCGACCGAAGCGGGCGGCTCATTGCTCGCTGCGGAAATTTTACGCACCCAGCCCGAAGTCATTTCCGCGGAACCGCAATTGGCGAAACAGATGCAGAAAAAATCTCTTCCCAATGATGCGTTTTTCCTACGGCAATGGCATTTGCTCAACACCGGTCAAAACGGTGGAACCAACGGGATTGACGTCAATATTACCAATGTTTGGAACACCTATCGCGGCACGGGAATTACCATCGGCATCATTGATGATGGGTTGCAACTGACGCACCCGGATCTCGCGCCCAACGTGAACACCAACATCGATTTTGATTTTAATTACAATGACAACGATCCGAGTCCTTCGTCGGCGGACAAACATGGCAGTTGCGTCGCTGGTGTAGCTGGAGCCCGGGGCAATAATGGAATCGGCGTTTGCGGCGCTGCCTTTGAATCGAGTTTAGTCGGCTTGCGTCTCGTGAGTCTTGCCTCCACCGACTCGCAGGAGGCTGCGGCAATGAGCCACAGCAACCAGGTCATTTTCGTGAAGAACAACAGTTGGGGGCCCAACGACGGAGTGGGAGTATTGGAGGGGCCGGGACCATTGACGGTTAATTCCCTCTTGGATGGCGTCACGACGGGTCGCGGTGGCAAAGGTGCAATCTATGTTTGGGCAGGTGGAAATGGCGGAAACGAAAGCGACAACGCCAACTACGATGGTTACGCCAATTCAATTTATACTTTTGCAATCGCGGCTTTGGCCGACAACGGGCGTCGGGCGGATTACAGTGAGCAGGGGGCGTGTCTCGTGGTGACTGCACCTTCCAGCAGCTTGGGTCGCCAAGGAATCACCACCACCGATTTGACGGGAAATAACGGTTATAATTCCCCGAGCAAAACGGGCGAAATTAGTGACGTTGATTACACCCAAACTTTTGGCGGAACCTCATCGGCGTCGCCGTTGGCCGCAGGCGTGATTGCATTAATTTTGCAGGCAAACCCGAATCTCGGTTATCGAGACGTGAAAGAAATTTTGATGCGTTCGGCTACCAAAAATAATGCGACTGACTCCGACTGGCGCACCAACTCCAACGGCATTCATTTCAATCATAAATACGGAGCGGGCTTGATTAATGCGGGTGCTGCGATCGCCTTGGAGACGAACTGGAGCAATCTTGGTTCGCTGCAGCAAATTTCTCTTTCACAAACCAACTTGGCTATCGCGATTCCTGATAATAACACCAACGGAATTTTGCGAACATTTATCGTTACCAACGAAAATTTCCGGGTGGAACATGTCACGCTCACGGTGACTGCTCCGCATAAGTTTTACGGGGATTTGGCCATCACCTTGACCTCGCCGCGCGGAACGCCGAGCGCCTTGGCGGAATTGCATAATAATTCGGTTACCAATTACAGTTACAACAATTGGAAATTCAGCACCGTGCGAAACTGGGGCGAAAAAGCGAACGGAACCTGGACCGTAAAAATTGCCGATCTGGCCGCAGCGGATACCGGAACGTTAAACGATCTGCAATTGAATATCTACGGTTCGACCCCTGACGCGCGATTGGCTCTGGCGACCACATCAACCAATCGTCAAATCACGTTGCGCGCGGCGGCGCCGGGTTGGAGTTACGCGCTGCAAACTTCCGAAGATGCGATTACTTGGACGAACCGCGGGGTGTTCAGCCTCACCAACAACGGCATCAGCACTTTGACCGAAACGAATTTCCCGCCGAGCCAACGGTTTTATCGCGCGCTGCTCCAGCCGTAACGCGAAAAAGTTAATCCGTTTTTTGCGCCGGTTCCGCTGGTGTTTCTTCAGTTTTGGCCGCTTCCTTTTCCGTGGAGGGATCCACTTCCGCCAAAGCAAGTTGGTCGGGCGGAGCCGTGGCGAGGCCGGGATCGGCGGTCAGTAATGCTTCGGGTTTTTTGATGACAATGCGGCGCAATTCGTCGGCCGCCGGTAAATCTTCGAGCGCGCGCAAACCAAAATATTCGAGAAAGGTCGGGGTTGTGTTGTAAAGAGCGGGGCGGCCAATGACTTCCGCGCGACCGGATTGTTCGACCAAGTTGCGTTCGAGCAACGTTTGCATGACTCCATCGACGGCGACGCCGCGCACTTGTTCGATTTCCGACCGGGTAATGGGTTGGCGATAGGCAATGATGGCGAGTGTTTCCAGCGCTGGTTGCGAGAGACGGGTGGGACGATTTTTTTGCCCAACCAATGTGATAAGCCACGGTGAAAATTCTGCTTGGCTGACGAATTGCCACGAACCGGCGACGCACGCCAAACGAAAACTGCGTTTGGCTTCTTCGTGTTCTTTTTGCAATTGTTCGAGCGCGGCGATCAAATCTTCGTCTTTGGTTTTTTTAAATGCCTTGGCTTCGTCGGTCGAATTTTCCGCAATCGCCGTCGCTGTAAGCAGGTCGCGCAATTCTTTGGGGCTCATCGGCTTTTGCGCCGAAAACAGCGTGGCTTCCAAGATAAATTTTAATTCCATGTTTTAAGAGAGTTGGCCACAGAGGCGCAGAGAAAATAAATCTCCGCGCTGCAAAATCTCTGTGGCAAAAAATTCACTAATTTAACTGCGGGTTGAGCGTCTCGGCCGGGGGTTCCACAGCATCTGAAGGTGATTCTGCGGGCGCAGCGATTTGCGGTTGAGCTTTCGTGATTTCGATTTCGCCAAAATTTTCCGGTTGCACGCAGACGAGTTGTTTTAATCGAATCAATTCCAGCACCGCCAGAAAGGTGCAAACCACCTCGGAGCGACTGGTGGCGTTGATGAATAATTCAGAAAATTTCAGGAACGGTTTTTCAGAAATAATTTTGATCAAGTCTTCGATTTTTTCACTCACGCTCCATTTATCTTCAAAAATATCGCGGGGATCGTCGCGTTGGTTGACGCGCTTTAAAATGGCGTTGACCGCGTTGACCAAATCAAAAATAGAAACATCTGGCCGCAGGGCAGGGCGGTCGGTCGCGAAATCGAGTTTGCCGGGGAGCCGTGGGTAAATGTTTTCCTGCTCCAGTTCGCGCACCTGCAATTGCGCAGCGGCATCTTTGAATTTTTTATATTCGACCAATTGCCGGATCAATTCCCAGCGCGGATCTTCGCCATCCTCTTCCTCTTCGGTTTGGACCTGCAGATCGACCGGTAAAAGCTCGCGGCTCTTGATGTACATGAGCGTCGAAGCCATCACAAGAAATTCGCCCGCGACGTCAAGATCGAGCATGCACATCAGATCGACATATTCGATAAATTGCGTCGCCAGACTGGTCAGGTTGACTTGGTAAATATCAACTTCGTCCTTTTTGATGAGGTAAAGGAGCAAATCAAGCGGGCCTTCGAAAACTTCAAATTTAACTTTGTATTCGGACATCGCGCGGCGTTTCTGTTTAGGCGCAAATCCTAAAAGTAGAGAGTGCGAATGGCAACGCTTTACTGATTTTTGGCGTCAGGAAAAAACTTTATGGTGAGGGAAATGCCTAGGCCGAATTGCATTTGCGCAATGGAGCCCGTTCTTTAGAGTCGGCCTAACCACAACCCCGGAGCAGCCTATGTATTTTGGCGTTGATTATCATCCTGAACATTGGGTTTTCCCATACGCCGGCACCGCCGAGGAACCGGAGGCACGCTGGAAAATTGACGCCGAATTGATGCAAAAAGCCGGCGTCAATGTGGTGCGCATGGGCGAATTCGTGTGGGGCCTCTGCGAACCCGAAGAAGGAAAATTTAATTTCGCCTGGCTCCAGCGCGTGATGGATGTCATGGCCGCCGCAGAAATTAAAATTGTGCTCGCGACCCCCACGGCGGCTCCTCCGATTTGGCTCGCACGAAAGCATCCGGAAATTTTGCCAATCGATGAAAAGGGTTTGCCGATGCACGAGGGAACGCGCCACGCCGTTTGTCTCAATTGCGATATCGTTTGGGACTACTCAAAAAAAATAATTCGCGCGATGGCCGACGCGTTGGGAACACATCCGCAACTTATCGCTTGGCAAATCGACAATAATATCGGCGGGCACACGCAACATTGCTCCTTCAACGAAGAGACGCGGCACGATTGGCACGCTTGGCTGCGGGCGAAATATGAAACCATCGAGCGACTCAATGACATGATGGGAACACGTTTTTGGAGCCAAACCGTGACGGACTGGAATCAAGTGCCGATGCCGATGGCCGCGCCGACGGTTCACAATCCTGCCTTGGTTTTGGATTGGCGGCGTTTTTGCAGCGACACCGTGGTTGCCTTCGTAAAAATGCAGGCGGAGTTGCTGCGGGAATTGACGCCCCACGCGCCGGTCACGACCAACTTGCGCGCCTTCACCCAACATTTGGATTTGTTCGACGCCGCCGACACGCTCGACTTCGTCGGCATGAACAGCAATGCGACCATCAAATCCAAAGCCGCCGAAAACGCGTGCGAAATTGACCTGCTGCGGTCGCTGAAAAAAACCGGCGTCAAAACTCCCGATGGCGGCGAAAATTTTTGGGTCATTGAACAGAAGGCAGGGCATGTCAATTGGCAGGAAGTCAATGCGCTGGTGCGTCCCGGCGTGGTGCGATTGTTCACGTTCCAACTCGTTTCGCGCGGGGCGGATGGCGTGCTTTATTTTTTCTGGCGGCAACCGCGCATCGGCTCGGAACAATTTTACGGCGGCGTTTTGACGCATG
Source organism: Limisphaerales bacterium (assembly GCA_046595315.1). GTDB lineage: Bacteria > Verrucomicrobiota > Verrucomicrobiia > Limisphaerales > CANJXF01 > CANJXF01. Next base: position 15,825 of record JBKJOZ010000410.1, on the reverse strand, counting down.
ACGGGCGGGGCGAAAATCGCGTTTACAAAGAGATCAGCCAGATTGGACGTGAAATGCAATTGCTCGCGCCGGTGATCAAGGGGACGAAGGTCGTCGCGGAAACCTGCATTCTTCAAAGTCACGAAAATGAGTGGGCGCTCGAATTTCCGCGTCAGCCCAATAAATTTTTCAAACAGCGTGATCACCTGCAACTTTTTCACAGCGCACTGCATGACCGAAATATTCCGGTCGATTTTGCAAAACCGACCGAAGATTTGTCGAAATACAAAATCGTTTTTGCACCTTCGTTGCATCTATTAGCGGCGGGCGAGGCGGACGCTTTGAAAATGTATGTCCACAACGGGGGAACGCTCGTCAGCACTTTCAACAGCGGCATGGTCGATGAACATCACATCGCGCCGGATTCCGGTTTTCCCCATGACCTGATTGATTTATTTGGGATGGAAGTGATCGAGTTTGATGCCCTTGCGCCCCACGAAGAAAATCATCTCTCCTTCAAAGGCGGATTTCACACCAGCCATTTGCACGCCGCCAAACTTTGGTGCGATATCATTGAGCCGAAAGGCTGCCAAACCATTGCCAGCTACACGCAGGATTTTTATGCAGGCCGACCTGCCATGACGCTGAACAATTTTGGCGCGGGCAAGGCCATTTACATCGGCACCATGTGTCAGCAAAGTTTTTACTACGATCTCGTCGTTTGGCTCCGCCAACTCTGCAATTTGTTCCCGTTGCTCAAAGTGCCCGACACCATCGAAGTGAGCATGAGGCAAAATGCCGATACACGAATTTATTTTCTGCTCAACCACCAGAATTCTCCAGTGCGAATTCAGTTTTACAAACCGATGCACGATTTTCTTACCGCCCGAACCTTCACCGGCAATTACGATTTACCGCCCCACGGCGTTCTTGTGCTGGATGAACATCCCAAGGTGTGATTAATTGTCGCCGGAAAATTTCTGCAAACCGTGCAACCTAATTTCAGCAATTTCAAACGCGGTCCGCGCAAATCCACGTCGAAAGAACGCGTGTTGACGCAGTGGCGCGGAATTAATCTGGCCCCCGTGGACATCGCCCGCGCCAAAACTGCGAAACATGCCGGCGACGTGATGCCGCGCATTTTAAAAGATTTGCGAATCGACCGTCGCCAATCCGAAAGTGAAATCCTGAAAGTTTGGAATCATTTGATCGACCCGAACATTGTCGCCCATGCCAAACCGACTGGGATCAACAAAGGAACTTTGTTCGTCACGGTCGATAGCAGCGTTTGGCTCGATGAAATTGTGCGCTATCGCCGTCGCGAAATCTTGCAACGGCTCCAAACCAGTTTTGGAAGCGATTTGATCACGAAAATTTCGTTCCGCGTGGGCTGAAGCGCGGTGGATTACTTCGGAGCGGTCACCGGCGGTGCATTCGTTGCGGCTGAAATTCCAAGTTTGGTTCGCAAGCGAGCGGCCATTTCCGGAGAAACCCCGTTTTCCACATCGAACAATCGCTCCCGAACTATTCGTTTGAATTCGTCCATTGATTTCAAACCGACTCGTTTTTCTGAGCCTTTAATTTCGCCCTGGTAACGATTCCAGATTTTTTGCGCCATGCGTTCGTAATTCAACGCGCGGTCATCTTCGTCTTGCGCTAATTCGATGTAAGCAGTTTGGAGCAACCCTTCGATCAGCGCGGTTATTCTGTTCACATCCGTTTCCCCGACGTCTTCCGTCACTAACCCGATGGCAAATTCTTCGAGTGGAACTTTTCTCCCATCCTTGCTCAAGGCGGCCTGAGGGTATTTTTCCTGCAAATAAGCGTACCAGCGAGCCGCTTCTTTTTGACGATTGCCGACAAATAAAAAATAAGCCGCATTCAACAAAAAGTTTTTGTGACCCGTATCGATTGACTTGTTGTCGGGATCTTCAGCCATCATCGCCTCGTAGGTTCCGTTCACCTTTTCGACGAGATCAAGGTTGGGTCCGAGCGTGAAAGATTTATCCACTTTATTTTCGCTCAACCCGCCGCGAACAAAAGCCAGCTGCATGGTTTGATAAATGGAACGTCGCAAGGTCTGTTGATCTTCCTTTTTCGATTTCCGCCGCCCCAGTTCCGCCCAGTAAATCGCGTGCGCATCGGGCAACCGCCATTCCAACGGTCCGTAAAGTTCGTCCACCGCCTTCATCAACTGCGGATCCATTTTATATTTTTCACGCAAAAGTTTGACGCGGTTTTTTGCCTCGTCCGTGGTCGGTGCAATCAGCTCGTCAAAATTTGGTTTGCCGCCCAGCAATGTCTGCATTTCGCTCGCCCAAGCGGTTTTGTAATATTGATGAGCATCATCGAGGTTGTTGCCCATCTTGTGTTGGAAAAACCAGGAAAGCTCGCGGTAGAGCAGCGGTTCGTCTGGATTCCAGGGAATGCCTTGGTCGCGTAACAATTCAATTCCGCGTTGCACCCAGCGCCAGCGATCGGCGGGCTCGTTGAATTTGACCGAAATGTTGTAGGCCATGTTCCATGACTGCACGAGCCAGACCTGGACGAAATGTGGCTCGAGCTTTGTGATCCAGTCGGAGAGTTGGACCATCTCAAAAAACTTGTCGTTTTCTTGAAGATCATTGGCGCGGATCCACAAGGCGTTGGCGATCAACCCGCGAAAACCGCCCAGGGCCACGGTGGTGAAGGCAAGAACGGGCGGCGCATTTTGCAACGGAGTCACGCGCGTCAGGCCGAGTGATTCGCGGTCACGATTCATGGCGCGCTGGATTTGAGACACGCCAAAAAATAAACTGGCCGCAAGCGCGATGAGAATGGGCTTGTAAAATTTCGTGCTGGAAAAATTCATCACGACGTTCCTTGAGCCGTGGCCAACTCGCGCCGGTTGAATGTGATGATGCCAATGGCAGCGAGAATTCCGCCCAGCAGCAAAACAATTTGCGCACCCGCCAGGCCGAGTTGCGTCCAGGTAATGCTCCGTCCCGTGCTCAACGAATCAATGGGTGAAAATCCCTGCACTAAATTGATCACCTTCAACATGGCGCGGAAAACCGGGACAAAAACTGTGTCGAGAACCGAGCGAGCATCCGCGATGCCTGTCTCGTGATCCACACCCATGATGGTTCCCTCCTGGACCACGCTGGACAGCGTCCCACTGGAAAGTCCCATGATTAAAACGGCGAGCGAAACAAACGCAGCGACTGGAAAAGAAAGGAAACTTGCCGCCGCCAAACCCAGCGCCGCCAGCAACGCCAGCCAACAAAAAATAATTCCCATGCCGCGTGCGAAATTTAAACCGAAACCGCCTTCGCGATACAAAACCTCCAAGCCATCCTCCAGCGGGAAGAGCAAGGTTTGTTCATTGGCGTTGGCGAAAACGATTTCCAATGTCCCTTTTTCATCAAACAAATTGGGCGGGATTTGGAACTCATGAAAAGTTTCCGGCGCGAGGCTCATCTGTTCCGAACGCCAGAAATTTTTCATCTCAGGATTTCCTGCCTGCCACAGCGCGATAAATGTTCCAGACGGATTATTTTGCGCTGTAAAAAATTTCACGCGTAGAAACAGCGGTTGGTCTCGCAAAAACTTCCTGGCGCTGCCCAATTCGATTTTCCATGGGCGAAAGCCATTGGGGCGCACCGACTGAATCCCCGCCTTAACCTGTTCCTCGATCTGTTTGCGGATGCCCGGAATATTCGTCGGATTGATGGAGCTGCTCTGAAGGCGTCGTTGCAACTCGCCATCCACCGCGCTTTTGAAGTCGGGCAGAACCTCTTTGACCGAGGCGCGGGCCACCAAAACCTCGTCGTGTAAAATTTTTTGTTGTTCGGGCGAAAGGCGATTTGAGCGCCATTGCAAAAGGAAAAAGACGCAACCTCCGGCGATGGCGAGCAAAAGCGCATTGAGCGAAAGAATTCCTAACCATTTGCCGATCCAGATCTGCCAACGCGCAATCGGTTTGACGGCGACCATTTGAATTTGAGCTTCCTCAATGTCGCGCGCCAACGTGCCGCAGGCCAGCCAAAGAGTGGCAATCCCGAGCAACGCCGTGATCGCGCTCAAAGTGTAGGTCAGCAAAATTTGGGTGAACCCGCGCGCCGTGCCATCGTCTTTGATGAGCAACGGCAAACCGACAACCGCGCCGACGAGCAGCGCCGCCAAAACCCAAAAGAGCCGATACCGAAAAGCGGCTTTCCAGGTTAATCCGACAATGGCGAGTAAAGGTCGCATGAGTTCAAATCCGAAAGTTCAATTACGAATCCGATTTCGGTTTTCCGAGGAGCGACGAAAGTTTTTCATTCGCTTTGGTCAGGTCGGCAGGTTTGGCCGGCTCTGCGGCGGGCGTTTCTTTGGGCTCGGCAGGCGCGGTTGGTTTCGTGAGGGAGTCCAGTTTTTTCGCGGCAACCGTTTCGGCAGCAGTTGGAGTGGAAACGCTAACTTTGGAGACGTTTGCCGGTTCGGGCTGCGCGGTGAATCGTTCCAGAATTTTTTCCGTGGATGGTTTGATATTGCCATCGCCGCGTAAATATTCCGCAACGCGCGCACCGGAAGTGGCGCCGGAGGTTTCCGCCGAATTTTGTTTTGCCTTTTCGACGACGCCGAGGAAATAGCTTTCCAAATTTTGCGTCGGATTATCCACCTGCACTTTGTCGGCGGCGACATCCTTGCGAATGATTTCCAAAACGCGGTCCATCGTTTCGCGCGGTAACGGCGGCGTAGTGATGCGAACGGCGTCGGGCTTGGCGAGCAATTCCTTGAGAGTGCCCATCGCTTGGATTTTTCCGCCGTAATAAATCACGACGCGATCGCAAACATCTTCCACGTCCGCGAGCAAATGGCTGCTGAGAATCACTGTTTTGCCGCGACGCGCGAGCGCGAGAATCAAATCTTTTACTTCGCGACAACCAATTGGATCAAGGCCGGCGGTTGGTTCGTCGAGAATGATTAAATCAGGATCATTGATCAGTGCTTGTGCTAAACCGATGCGGCGTTGCATGCCTTTGGAAAATTCTCCAACGACGCGCGTTCTCACTTGGTTCAGCCCAACCATTTCCAACAATTGTTCGGAACGTTTGTTGCGATCTGCGGCGGGTAGATCAAACAAGTTTCCGAAAAAATTTATCGTCTCGCGCGAATTCAAATAGCGATACAGATACGATTCTTCGGGCAAATAACCGATGCGCGCTTTCGTCGGAACATGGCGCGGCGAATGACCGAAAACTTCAATGTGCCCTTTCGTTGGATAAAGAAGCCCGAGCAGCATTTTTACAGTCGTGGATTTGCCGGAGCCATTCGGCCCGAGTAGGCCAAAAACTTCGCCGCGTCGAACTTCGAAATCGACATTGTCCACGGCGCGCGCCTTCGGACGGCCCCAAAAATCTTTGAAAACTTTGGTCAGGCCGCGAACGACGATGATGTTTTCTGTCGATTGCGGAGCGCGGAGTGTGGATTGCGGACTATCGATGACTTCCATAGTTCTAAGAAATTTTTCCGATTTTTCGATTTTTAAAACCCGCAATTATGTACGAGCCGGCCATAACCAGAAAAACAATTCCAAAAAAGAAAAACGCATCAGCAGTTTTGGAATTGAGGCCGATCAATATTGAAACCCCACCAATTATCAGCCAAAAAAAGCCGAACTTGAGTTGAGACTCGCTGGCATATTCATATGCTTTTTTGTTTCGTTGTATCATCGAAATAACATCGGTTACTTCACCCTCGCACTTGTTTTTGCAAGCAAGGCCATTTTTCAAATCCACCGCGCATTCCACACACAATCCCTTCTGACAGTTTCGGCAAATTCCAACGGCGACGCTTTGTGGATGATAAAAACAATTCATAAAAACTAAGCCGCGATTTCGCAGTAGGTGGAATAAACGTGCGGCTTGGGAATTTCGCAGCCTTCCAACTTTAAGCCGTCGATGTGAAATTCCATGGCTTCCTGCATGTTTTTCTCGACTTGCTTGCGCGTTTTTCCCGTGGCGATGCAGCCCGACAAATCCGGCGAGTAAGCCGAATAGCCGGTGGCCGTTTCTTCGATTACGACGAGATATTTTTTCATTTGAGTCCTGCTTGTTTCAAAATGCTATTGAGTGTTCCGGGCGCGATGTCGTCACCCGACTTTCCGGCGACCGTTACCAAGCCACGCTTTGCCGCATGTTTAAATTGCCGATGACTTCCGCGCGTTCGGGCCAAAAACCAACCGTCATCCTGAATGATACGCAAAAGTTCCCGGACTTTCATTCAGGAATTATTTCTACGCCAGCTTTGGATTCAATTCCACCGGCGTAGGTTTATGATCGTGCGGTTCAGTAGCGACGGATTGATACGGTTCCAATTCTTCGCCTTGCCGCACCAAGCGGAAGCTGTTGAAAACAACGATCAACGAACCGGCAACGTGCATCAGTGCGGCAACAATCGGGTTGATATATCCGAACGCGGCGAGAATTAATCCGCCGATCACAAATAAAATTCCTAAAAGAAAATTTTGGTTAATCACGACGCGGGTTTGGCGCGAAAGTTTGATCAGAAATGGCAGGCGGCGAAGGTCGTTGTTCATTAGCGCAATGGTCGCGCTGTGGATCGCAACTTCACTTCCGGCGGCGCCCATCGCGATGCCGAGATCACCTGCGGCGAGCGCGGGCGCATCATTCACGCCGTCACCCACAACGGCGACGCGATAGCCTTTGGCTTTGATGGCGCGGACAAATTCTACTTTGTTTTGCGGTAAGCAATCGGCGACGACTTCTTCCATCCCGATTTCGCGCGCGACACGAGCAGCGACGGGTTGACGATCGCCACTGACCATCGCGATGCGGCGCACACCCGCTTGTTTTAACGCAACCAACGCCTCGGTGGCCTCGGTTCGTGTTTGATCCTGCAAGCCAACCCAACCGATGCATTTTCCATTTTGCGCGACGTAAATTAGGCTGAATCCTTCAGCTTCTTTCAGGTCAACTGAGCTGGTGAAATTGTCGGCAATGCCATTGTCCTTCAACCATTGCGCACGGCCAATCACCACGACTTTTCCGTCCACTTCCGCTTTAATTCCAAGCCCAGCGGTTTCGGAAAAATTCTTCGGCTCCGGCAACGGCACGCCCGCTTCATTTGCCAACTGGGCCAACGCTTTGGCCGTGGGATGATTCGAATATTTTTCGGCGGAAGCAGCGATGCGCAACAACTCTGCGGGCGCGGTTTCGCCCAGCGGTGCAAGGCGACTCACGGCCAATTTGCCCGTGGTTAATGTTCCGGTTTTGTCGAAAACGAAGGCGTTAATTTTCGCCGCCAATTCGATGTCTGCGACGTTCTTAATTAAAATTCCCAGACGTGCTGCGGCGGAAAGCGCGGCGACCATCGCTGTCGGCGTCGCGAGAATAAAGGCGCACGGACAAGCCACGACGCAGACGGCAATCACACGTTGCAAATCTTGCGTGAATGCCCAAACCAACGCGGCGATCAACAAAACGAGCGGCGTATAGAAGCCCATGTATTGATCGACAATGCGCATGATCGGCAGCTTGGTTTTTTCTGCCGCCAAAATGAGTTCGCGCACTTTGCCGAGGGTCGTGTCTTGTCCGGCGCGGCTGACTTTGATTTCCAAAACGCCCGTGAGATTTTGGGTTCCAGCGAAAACTTCGTCGCCCGTTTTTTTGTCCACTGGCAATGATTCGCCCGTGATGTTTGCTTGGTTGAAGGAACCTTGACCGTTCACGATCAAGCCGTCGGCAGCGACGTTATCGCCGGGACGAACGCGAATCGTATCGCCAATCGCCAAATCTTTGGTCGCGACTTCTTGTTCTCCTTGCGCCGTGATTCGCCGCGCTTTCGTCGGGGTCAATTTGATGAGCGATTCGATCGAGGCGCGCGCGCCTTCTGCTGTTCGCGTTTCGATGATTTCGCCGAGTAACATGAGGAAGGCGACCATGCCAGCTTCCTGATAATTTCCAGAAGAAAACGATGCAATGACGGCTAGGCCGACGAGTTCGTTGGTGCTAAGAATCCCGCGACGCAAATCTTTCATCGCCATCCAGACAATCGGATAACCGAGAATAATTGCGCCGAGCATCGCGCTGAAATCGGCGACGGTGCTGCCTTTCCCGAAAACCCAATCGACGACGAACGAGTTAATGACGAAAATCAGGCCAATGACCGTTTGCTGGAGGCGCACGGGCTGGTGTTCGTGCTCATGACCGCAACTCGAACAACCTGCGTCGTGATCGTGTTCATGGTGATGGTCGTGACCGTGCTCATGATCGTGATCATGTTCTTTTCGACTGAGTAAAGACGTGACTTGCATACGTTATCTTTGGGAAGCGGCAGGAATTTGTCCGGCTTTCTGTTTTTGGCGCCGCTCCTTGTCTTCGTTTGATTCCGGCTCGCGATTTAATTGTAGCCTCAGTTCGTAAGGTTTTCCATTGAGCGGATCGCTGTTGAGATTGAGAAATTTATCATCCGCATTCAGGAGGATTCGTCTCCAAGCCTCCGTCAACTCAAGTTGCGTGAAAAGTTTTGGGTTTTTTTCGTAACTCTCGCGGCGGGCCTGAAAAGTTTTGGCATCGGCAGCAATGCTACTGAGCAATTTCGCGCGATCGCTCACCGCCGTGTTAATGATCGAATTTGATTCGCTCAAAGCGGTGCTCAACATCGTTGAAGCAGCGCTGCGGGCGGCGTTGTTGGTCGTGCTGCTTTCTTGTTCGGCGGCCGTGACGGCATTGAAAACATCGTTCACCTGACGCGGCGGAATGGATTCCAGTTTGCTCGACTCCACGATGATGCCGAGATTTTGTAGCTCCACCGTGCGATTAAAAATTTGAACAACTTTGTCCTTAAACGCGCCGCGTTCGAGACGCACCGCATTGTCCACCGTGGATTGAGCCGCCGCGGCGAGCAGCGCGCTGTCCAAAGCGTTCGTCACGATTTCCTTGGCGTCTTTGAAATTCAGCACGTAACTAATTGGATCAACGATTCGATAATCCAAACTGACGCGCGCATGAATAATATTTCCATCGCCCGTCAACGCGTAACCGTCCACAGCGGGATTCAACGATGGTCCCGGTTGCGAATCTGTTCCATCGGCGTTCAAAAAATACCAACCGGCTGACGACGTGACGTTTTGAATTTCACTGATGGGAATGAAAACTTTTTCATCAATCGGGTAAGGCCACGACCAATGCAAACCCGGCCCGAGCAATTGTTCGCGCGTCCCGCTCATCGGTTTTCCAAAACGGAGCACGACTGCTTTTTGATTTGGCGGGACGGTGAAAGCTCCTGAGCCGATAAAGACAATCACCAACACGACCATGATGATTTTTACGATGGCGAAACTGCTGCGCAACGCCTCGGAAAGTGCTTGCGAACCGGAATCATCTTCTAAAACCGACGCAGGCGTTTTCGGCTCGTCGTCGTGGTGATGATGCCCGTCGTGATCGTGATGGTCGTGCGGCGCGCTCATGGATTTTTCTTCGGCTGATTTGACGTCGGCACATTCAACAAATCGAAGGGCGGTGTGCGTTGATCAAGAATCAAAGTGGAACGATTTTGCAACGATTGTTCCAATGCGTTTATTTTCAGAAGTAACACGGCAAGCTCGGGATTTTTTTCAAAAACCGCGTAGGCTTTCGCCGCTTCCGCCTCGGCCTGGCCGCGAATTTCTATCGCCGTTGCATCAGCCTTCGACAAAATTTCCGCGCGATCGCGGTCAGCCGCGCTGATAATTTTGCTCGCCTCCGCATCGCCTTGCGCCTTGATGCCGGAAACGACGCGCAGCCGCTCTTCTTTCATACGATCAAAAACTTTTTGCGTGATGCTTTCGGGCAAACCAAGTTTTTTAATTCCAAGAAAATTAATTTTAATTCCGTATTGCGTCGCGTTCGTGCTGATGCGGTTCTGAATTTCCTTTTCGATTTCACCAAATTTTAACTCCTGCGGGTTCGTGGAAATAAAGTGCGAGAACGGATGCCGACCAACGACAGTGTATTTCTCGTTAGTGATCAGGCCTTGCAACGTTTGCTCGGCGCGTGGAACCGAGCCGGAGAACCGTTCGCGAAACAAAGTGGGGTTCGTGATAGTCCAGCCCGCGTAAACCGACACCAAAACATTTTTGCCATCGCGGGTTTGGGTTTCGCTGAATTTGTCCTCAAAATTTTGAATGCGCTTGTCGAATTTCAAAACTTTTTGAATGGGCCAGGGCGCTTTGAAATAAAGTCCCGGCTCCGGTTTATTGGGATCAGTGTTGATGTCACGTGTCGGTTTTCCAAAAGTGGTGACGAGTGCGACTTCGGTTTGGCGCACCTGAAAAGTGAACAGGAGCGCGCCGAAAATCAGCACGATCAAAATTCCAATGGTGAATGTGAGTGTGTTCCGCTTCATAAATTTATTTTGCCGCCGGGACGGTCACGTCCAGCAAGTCCGGCCTGATTTTTTCTTCGAGATTGAGTTGAATGACCTCCTGCGTATTCGTCGGCGCGACAATATATTTGCGCGCTCCAGCGCTGGCTCGGGCGAACGTTTGCAAATAAAGTCGCTGCGGATAAACCGTGGGCGACGCTGTGAACGCTGTGATTTGATTGGTGAATTGCGCACCGCGCGCCACCGCGGCGGCGACTCGGTTCAAACGATAAATTTCCGCGTCGCGAATTTTCTTTTCCGCTTCGGCGCTGGCGCTGGGCAAAAGTCGGGCGGCATAACCTTGCGCATTCAAAATACGCGCTTCTTTTTCCTGAGTCGCGCCAACTACTTTTTGAAATTCTTCCGCCACTTTGAGCGGCGGATGGATGTCTTGCAGCCCGACGAATAAAATATTCACGCCGAGTTTTAATTCGTCGGCCCGCGCTTGAATTTTCTCGCGGAGTTCCTGCGCCGCTTTGAGGCGTCCGCTCGACATGATTTCAATCAGGTCAACGCCTACGAGATAAAGCACCACTTCGCGCGTCGCGATTTTTTCCAGAAGTTGACCCGCATCAGCGTGATTGTAAGCCCACGCGCTCACGTTGCTGATTTGAAATTGCACCGGAATACTGACGGTCAAAAGATTTGCCGGGACGCTTTGCTGTTGGCCCGCGTTGTTCGTGGAAACTTGTTCGCTGCTGGCGACGAGGAGGTTGAATTCTTCTTTGTAATGTGGGCGAGTCCAAAGGACGGTTTTTTCTTTTTCGAGACGTTCATCAGGAATGAAACCGATGTTGAAGGTCTGCACTTCGCGAGTGGCAATGCGATTCACCTGATCAATCGGCCACGGCAATTTCAAATGCGGCCCCGGCTCCAGAACTCCCGCCACCGGGCGTCCAAAACGTTCGACCAAACCTTGTTCGCCGGTGCCGATAAAAATAATGCTGGTGGACAGCAGGAGAATAACGATTTGCGCGACAATAATCCACGCCAGCGCTTTTTGGAGAAAACGATAAAACCACGTTTCCGAAACTTTGAATCCGAACTGGTAATCAAGCGCGTGCGCTGCGGTGGTAAAAAGTCCTTCCGGCTGGCCAAGCAATCCGACAATGCGGCTTTGGTAAATCAAATGTTCCGTTCTACTGCGACCGCGTGGCCGGTACAGTTCCAAAATCAAACTGATGACCAGTTCGATGGCAATTAAGCCGAGAACCAAAATGAAAATTCGCGCGGCGTAATAGTCCGCTTTTGGAATTCCGCCCCAAGTCACCAAACCGATGCTCAGCGCGACGGCGGCGCAAAGATAGGCACCGAGCGTGAGGTAACCCGCACTCGGACGAAGCAGACGTTGTTTTTCCAGCCGCGCCAGGCTGGACGAATATTTTCCGAAAAGAAATAGAACCAGAGCGAACAGCGAGAAAACGGAAATGGCAATGGGGGCGCGAGTTTCGACGAGCGGAAGCGGCGTGTGAAAATTTTTCCACATCCAAAAAATCGCTGCGGCCTGGGCCAGAACCAAAATCAGTGCGAAGCCAGGAATGAAAAATCGTTCAAATTGTTCGCGGGAACGTTTTGCTGCGAAGGTGTCGGCCTCAGTCGTAAAAAGCGATTCGCTGCTTTTACTTTTGACGAGTTCGTCGAATTCCAGTTTTTCAACGCGTTCACGCTCCTCCAGGCGCATTTGGAAATAGCTGATGATTGCCACCACGAAACCGGTTCCAAAAATGAAACAGGCGGCGAGGCCGGAGGTGGAATTCAAATAACGCGACAACGCCACGCCGACAAGTGTGACGAGCAAAAGCGCGACCCAGTTGATCAATCCAATTTTGTGATGATTTTTGTCCATCGAAATTATGTGAGCTCGCGGTCTTCAAACAAAACTAAAGCGATTGCCAGCGCAGCGCTGACATAAGCCGCCATGTAGCCGAATGCTTTGCCGAGGTAGCCGAGCGGAAATTTTTTGCCGCTTTCCAGCACGTCCGCGAGCCAAAAAAGTTGCCAGTTCGGAGTGATTGCATAAAGGGTCGAAGCCCACCAAGGCCCGCCTTTGACGGTTCCGCCAGCTTGCAGATAAAAATAATCGGACATCAAACCGACGAGAAATAATGCAGAGCAAATCGCAAGTGTTGGGATCATTTCCAAGCGAGTTGAACAGGCCAAGGCCAGCGCCGCTAAAATCCAGAGCGCGAATAAAATTAGTATGGAGGCGGGAATCAGCCGCCAATCAATGCCGGTGTAGGCTTGCATTCCGCGCAAATCTTTTTTCACGAAATAAATTACGATGAATGCCAGCGTCAGCATCACCACAACACTGAAAACGGCATCGGCCATGAAGGGGCGTCGCAGGAAAAAATTGGTGAACCCGGCAATCACATACGCAAGAACCAGAGCGCCTGAAAAAATTCCCAGCGCGGGAAAATCGACTCCACCGTAAGCATCGAACGCCATGCGGGTGGCGAGCAGTGCGGCGAGGGCATTGACGTAAGTTAAAAGAGTCAAAGCACCGGCCAGACCAAAAAATTTGGCGAGGAGAAATTGGGCGCGGCTCACGGGTTTTGCCAAAACGGCGAGGGCAGTTCCAGTTCGGATTTCCCGGGCGACCGATGCTGACGCGCTCAAGACCGCTGCGAAAAGTCCGGACAAAAACATGACCGCGAGCACGGAATTTTTTACGAGTTTCGGTTCATCGCCGAAGCCGAAGTAATTGACGCAGGACAGAAACACCTCAAAAGCAGCAGAAGCCGTCATGAGCAGCAGAAAAATCGGCTGCCTGACCAGTTCCATAAAGGCGTTGCTGGCGATGGTTATAAACTGTCGCATTAATTAAGTCGCAGAGATTACGTTTCGAAAACGCCGTTGCCAATGGCAAATCTGTTGGCGTGGTTATCTGACAACGCGTGGGGAAAGTGGTTCAATTTACGTTGTTCAGCGAAGAGGCAAGGGTGCGAAGTGAAATGCCTTTGCCACCAAAAATGGAAACCTCGTTTTCGCCTTCGCGGCGGTCTTTATTTTTGCGCCTTCATTCCTTCAATCACAGCGCGCGCCACCGTCGGAATTATTTCCCGTTCGGTGGCGTGATTGATCGTGAACGTGACGAGGACGAATTTTTCTCCCGTGGGCAATTCAACATAAGCCGCGTCGTGCAGCGTCTCGCTCGTCCAACCGGCTTTCGACCACAATTTCATTCCCGGAATCGCGATTTTCCCGGTGAACCCGCGCGCTTGGCCATCGGCAGCACCCGTTTTTGAAAACGGATCGCGCTGCAACAACTCCATCATTTCATCGCAGCGTTTGGCAGAAACAGCCTTGTGCGTGACAATTTCCGTGAGCAACCGCGCCGTCGCATCGGTGGTGAGCCAGTTGCGTTTGGGCGTGAAAAGTTTCATCGCTTGCGTTTCGCGGCCATACGGGCCGTCGCCCCATGGTTTTTTGTTCACGTTGATGTTCACGAAATCGAGCGACATGAAATAGCGATTCACGGCGTTGCGCTTGTCCTGCCATTCCTCGATTTCCTTTTGCGATAATTCCGGGCCGCTCGTCGTGCCGGTGAGCAAATCTACGATGTAATGCGTCGGCTCGTTGCCGGAATCGACGATCATGTCGCGCATGGCGCGGCGCAATTCCTCGGTGTCCTGCATTTTGCCGTCTTCCATCCAGCGATGCGTGGCGACGAGGTAAAAAAGTTTAATGACGCTGGCGGGATAAATTTGTTCGCCCCCGCGATAACTGGCCTGAACCGGTTTGGTTGCGGCGCGCAAATCAATCAGCGTCACGGCGATTTCGTTCGTGCCGAGTTTTTTGTTGGCGAACTTTTTCAACGTGGTTTGCACGGCAGCATCAACGACGCTTTGCAATTTCTCGGAATGCGCGGGATTCCACAGACTCTTCGGTTCGGCATGGGCGGATTTCGTGAACACGATGGAAGTTAATAATAAAGTCAGGAAAAAATGTGGAGCGCGCATTTGGAAATTTATGGAACGAATTAAACATTAGCGAAAGTTTAAACGAAGAAATTTGGCATTCGCTGATCCTACACTTTCGATTTCCAGCGCGTTTTGCCGAGGTAAATGCCGAATCCGAGGCCAGCTAGAGCGAAGATAAAAGGAAATGGTGGTCCCCAACCTCCTATCAAAAGCCAGAGAACGAAACAAATTGTCGCTCCCGCAATAAAACCTAGGGCGATGTAGAGAGCATAATGAAGCGCAAGATCACTTTCATTTTTATTTTTGCGGAAAACCAAATAAAGCAATCCGCAGATGGCAGACGATACACCTGCAAAGAAAATAAATTCCAAAGCGGCCGTGTCATAGCGAAAAACGCGAGTGATATATGTGCTAGGTTCCATTTTTGCAGGAAGATTTTTGAATGTGTCTCGGAAAGCAGCGTATGATGGAATGGAAGGAGTCGACCAAATCGGTCGAATGGGAAGATCAATGATGCTTGTTTCAATTCCGCGCACAAGATGACCTTCCCATGATGCTCGCCCTATAACCAACATCGCCGAGATTCCAAGCATTGTGATAAACAAAAAGCGTATGTGGCGCACGGTATGATTTGTCTTTGTTTAACCTCGTTTGTAAGGGAATTATCTTCTTATTCGTTTTGCGATAGTTTCAAAAACCGCATTACCGTGTCGCCGTGCTTGAGCATCTTGGTTTCCTCCCAAATTTTCGGCAAGGCCAGCGTGTCGCGCTTGGTGTGACCCAAAATTAAGAGGCCGTTTTCCGCGAGCAATTGGGGAAGCGTTTCGTCATCGAGCATTTTCTGCGCGAAAGAAGTGGAGCGTCGCCCGACATTTTTTTCGCCGTAAGGCGGATCGGCGAGAATGAGATTAAATTTTTCGCCAGCCGCGGCGAGTTGCGCGATTCCGATGAATGCATCCTGCACGCGAATCTGCATTTGCGCCGGAGAAAAGTTTGCCGCGTCGAGATTTTCGCGAATGAATTGCGCGTGTTTGCCGGATTTCTCGATGCAATGCGCCTGCGCCGCGCCGCGACTCAAACATTCCAGACTCAACGCGCCCGTCCCGGCAAACACTTCCAAAACTTTCGCGCCGACGACGCGTTGGCCGAGGCTGTTGAAAATCGCCTGCCGCACCAAGTCGGGCGTGGGACGGACATCAAAACCTTTTGGCACTTTGAGAATCGTTCCTGCGGCGGTTCCGCCAATGATGCGCATGAGATATGGTTTCTGAGGGTCGAATTAATTGTTGATCTATTACCTCTTCATTTCGCCAGTTCAAGTTAAGCGTTCGGATCGTATCCTTTAATTTGAGGGCTTCAAACCAAGTATTCTTAAACCTGAAGTCCGAAGTTGAAACGGGCGCGCGCGTGTCCCGCGTGCGAGTTCGGACGTCGCGTCCGAACTTTCGTCAAACTAACTTTCCGGTGTTTCCGAGAAAAATAATGTGGAACGAAGTTTTCGGCGCGACGCCGAAAACCACACGCCAGAGGCGTG
>JBKJOZ010000233.1:0-3946 GCA_046595315.1 Limisphaerales bacterium | reverse complement strand
TCTCACGAGCGATGATGCGCTCTCGCTGAAAAAATTACCGAGGTCGTTGATCGTTCTCGGCGGCGGCGCGGTGGCCGTGGAGTTCGCGCAATTTTTTCATCGCTTCGATGTGAAGGTCACGCTCGTTCAGCGCAGCGAACATCTGGTGCGCGATTTCGACACCGATGCGGGCGATGAATTGGCTAAAGTTTTTCGGCGCGAAGGAATGACGGTTTACAGTTGCACGCGCCTCATCGACGCCTCGAAGAATCGAAAACTGAAATGCGTTTCGTTCGAACACGAGGGAAAAACTAAAATCGTCCAAGCGGAAGAAATTTTATTCGCGCTCGGACGTTACCCCAACACCGCGAGTCTCAATTTAGAAAAAGCAAAGGTAACCACCGACTACGGGCGCATCGTCACTAACCCGCAAATGCAAACCACCGCTCCGCACATTTTCGCGGCGGGCGATTGCACCGGCCCATACGAAATTGTTCACATCGCGATTCAGCAGGGCGAAATCGCCGCGCACAACATCGCCCATCCGCAAAACAAAAAGACGATTGACTACCGTTTGCTCACAAACATCGTTTTCACTGACCCGCAAATCGCCAGCGTCGGACTCACTGAAAAAGAGGCGCGGGCAAAAAATATTTCGCACCTCGTTGCGAGTTATCCGTTCGCCGACCATGGCAAATCAATGATCATGGAAGCGAAAGACGGCTTCGTGAAATTACTGGCCAATCCGACCACGGGAGAAATTATCGGCGGCAGTTGCGTCGGCCCAAGCGCGAGCGAACTAATTCACGAAATCATCGCTGCCATGCACAAGCACATGACCGTCCACGAACTCGCTGCCATGCCGCATTATCATCCGACTCTCGCTGAAATCTGGACCTATCCAGCGGAAGAATTGGCGGAGAAAATTCTGGCCGCTTGAAAAATTCATGACGTCTTTATTTCGAGTCTTCTGCTCTGCGGTTTTTATTTCGATGTTGGTTAGCGCTCATGGCGAAACATTTCATGTCGCGACAAACGGCAACGATGCGAATGCCGGTTCAAAGCGAAAACCGTTTGCCACTTTGAGCCGTGCGCGTGACGCCATCCGCAAATTCAAAAACAACAAGCCGCTTCGTGAGCCGGTAACAATTATTGTTCATGGCGGCACGTATTGTCTTACCAACAGTCTCGCGCTCACAGATAAAGATTCAGGCACCGCAAAAGATTCGGTGACATGGCAAGCAGTGCCCGGTGAAGAGGTTCGGTTGGCTGGTGGACCATCGCTGCCCGCCAAGGCTTTTATTTTGATAACAAACGAAACTATTCTTGCGCGATTGGATGCGATGGCTCGCGGTAAGGTGTTTCAATTAAATCTCCGCAACTTTGGAGTGACGGACATCCCCGAGTTCCCGAAAAATTTTCGCGGAGTTCCGGCTGCGCCTGAATTATTTTTTCAAGATCAACGGATGACTCTGTCGCACTGGCCGAACAAAGGTTGGGCCACGATTTCAAAAATTATTGAATCCGGTTCCACTCCGCGCGAAGGCGACAACTCGAATCGCCCCGGCATTTTTGAATACAGCGACGCGCGACCTGATCGCTGGAATGCTGAGCAAGGCGTCTGGTTGCAAGGTTACTGGTGCTACGATTGGTATGAGGAAACCATCAAGGTTCAATCTATCGACCGCGCGAAACACCAAATCACTTTGGCCGCGCCCGCACTCTACAGCGTCAAGCAAGGCAATCCTTCGCCACGCCGTTTTCGCGCCTTAAATCTTCTCGAAGAACTCGACGAACGCGGCGAATTCTACATCGACCCCGTCAACGGCACTTTATATTTTTGGCCACCCCCCGCTTTAAAAGATGCACGTGTCACGCTCTCCACTTTGAACGCACCATTGCTTTCGCTGACCAACGTTGAGCACGTCACCTTTCGCGATTTCACCATCGAAGCATCGCTCGGCAATGGCATTGAAATTTCCGGTGGCCGCAGCAATCGCATCGAAAGCTGCATCGTGCGCAATACGCGTGAGTTGGGCATTCGCGTCAAAGGCGGCGCGGGACACATCATCGAAAGTTGCGACATCCACGATACCGGCACCGGCGGGCTCGTTCTCGAAGGTGGCGACCGCAAAACACTCACGCCCGCCCATCACGAAGCGTTGAACAATCACATCTGGCAATTCTCCCGCCACCAGTTGACCTCGGCTTATGGGATCGTGCTCGGTGGCGTTGGCAATCGCGCCGCGCACAACGTCCTCCACGACGCGCCGCATCAAGCCGTCTTCCTGAACGGCAACGATCACATTTTCGAATTCAATGTCGTGAGCAACGTCGTCATGGAAACCGACGACGCCGGCGCGCTCTACAAAGGCCGCAATCCCTCCTGTCGCGGCAACATCATTCGCTACAATTTCTGGAAAGACATCGGCAGTCCCATGGGCCACGGCACCGCCGCGATTTACTTCGACGATGGCGACGGCGGCGATCTTGTCTTTGGAAATATTTTTCTGCGCGCGGGAAATCCGGGCGGCGGCAGCTTCGGCACAATTTTCTCGCACGGCGGACACGACCTCCGCGCCGAGAATAATATTTTCATCGACTGCCCACGCGCACTTGGCTCCGCGCCGTGGAACGATCAACTCTGGAAAGAAACCATCGACGGCGGACACGATTGCCATTTTCAAAAAAAACTCTTGCAGGAAGTGGACATCACCAAACCGCCCTACACCATGCGTTATCCTGAGCTAATCGGCTTCATGAATCCGCAACCCGGCCAACCGCGCAACAGCTTCGCCAAAAACAACGTGCTTATCCGCGCGCGCGAAATCAGCAGCGGCAACTGGAAATATTCCGCCGACGAAATGTGGCAGACCAACAGCGATCTCGGTTTCGTAAACGCCGCCAGCGACAATTTTCAATTACGTCCCGACGCCGAAATTTTCAAACGCCTCCCCAATTTCAAACCGATACCGTTCGAGAAAATTGGTTTTGAAAAGCGACGTGAAATTGCCAACGGCGCTGCTAAGCGCAAATAACCTTTTGAAATCCCGTGGGGATTCTGGAAGACAAGTGTTTAGATATTCAGGTTCGATGAACGCAAATGAACATTACGTTTCAAGGGTGCTGTTGAAGCGATTCACGATTGAAGGTCATTTGCAAAGTTACCAAGTTCGAACTGATGAATGGAAACGCAAATCGCCTAACGCCGATTCTTTCCAACGCACATACTTTCTATGGCTTTCCTATTGGGCCGAGACTTCTACTTAAGGGGCAGATCGAGTTGGGAAAACAAAGCAATTCATCTGAAACAATCATTAAAGGAGATACTCTTAGCGTGGAGGAAGCTGCGCTTTGGTTTGAAGCGATTTGTTTATCAGCGGTCACCGAACTTGTATGCAAAGAAAGAATTCCTGACGTCCCAGCGGCTCGATCACGTGCGAAGGCCAAAGGAATCGCGTTCACAAAAATTGTTAATCCAGATCTCGGGATTTCGGCTGGATTAAAGAATTTCACTTCGAACTTCGGCCTTATCGTTGTCTCGTCCGATGAATACGTAAAATTTATTCACTCATTTATTCAGCCTCCCGACAAATAACCCGCATGACTGCGTCCATTCGTGCTTCACTGTAATTTTTGGCGTGTCTATCGTATCGCCAATGAGCTTTCTCGTTTTCACCAATGGCACAGTCATTTTGCCCGATCGCCTGTTGCCGGATGCGACTGTGATTTGTCAAAATGGGAGAATCAAATCGGTCGGCACCAGAAGCCAGCGCGTGCCGAAGGACACCACGGTGATTGATGCGAAGGGCGGTTATATTTCTCCGGGATTCATCGACATCCATGTGCATGGCGGAGCGGGAGCGGATTTTATGGATGGCAGTGCCGAGGCTGTCAGAACTGCTTGTCGTGCTCATGCGCGCCACGGCACCACGACAATTTTTCCGACCACGACGACGGGTTCGCA
>JBKJOZ010000027.1:0-3275 GCA_046595315.1 Limisphaerales bacterium | reverse complement strand
GAATCGGTTGTGCGCGGAAATCGCGGGCAAATACGGCTGGGCATTCGTCAACGTGAACATGAGGCCGTATTACGCCGAAGGTTCCAAGAGCATGGGCTTTGAAATCATCGAGCAACTTGGCTGGAAAATTCCGCAACACACGATTGTGCCGATGGCGTCGGGTTCGTTGCTCACGAAAATTCAAAAGAGCTACCAGGAATTCGTGAAACTTGGACTGGTTGAGCAGAGCAAATATTCCGTTCACGGCGCGCAGGCGACCGGATGCTCGCCGATCTCCGTCGCGCAAAAAGCGGGATTGGATTTCTTCAAGCCGGTGAAGCCGAACACGATTGCAAAATCGCTGGCGATTGGAACTCCGGCGGATGGTTTTTACGCATTGAAGGTAATGAAGGAAACCGGCGGCTTTGCGGATGACGTTACTGACGACGAAATTCGCGAGGGAATAAAATTGCTGGCCGAATGCGAGGGAATTTTCACCGAAACAGCGGGGGGCGTGACGGTTGGCGTCGCAAAGAAACTCATCGAATCTGGGAAAATTTCCGCGAACGATTCCGCCGTGATTTGCGTCACTGGCAATGGATTGAAAACGCTCGAAGCGATGGTCGGACATGTCGGCCAGACGCGAGAAATCAAACCGAGCTTGCGTGAATTCGAAGCGCTGTTAGATGCGGAAAACAAATCAACTGTTGCAGCTTGATATGAAAATCAACGTTCGAGCTCAGGAACCATTGCGAAAACTTTTGGACAACGAACAAGTTGTCGAAGTTTCCGGCACGACGGTGTTTGAGGTGATCAAAGTTTTGCAATCGCGTTATCCGCGATTTGCCGACAGGCTTTTGGAGCGTGACGGTTCAGTGCGTCGGTTTGTGAATGTTTATGTGAACGAGGAAGACATTCGCTTTTTGCAGAATCAACAAACGACCTTGCGCGATGGAGATGAAGTGAGAATTATTCCTTCCATCGCCGGTGGTTAGAATATCAATACTGGAAAAGAATTTATGCCCATTAACGTAAGAATCCCAACTCCACTCCGCAAATTGACCAACGAAGAAGAAGTCGTGCAGGTTGATGCGAAAACTGTCAGCGAAGCCATCGTGCAATTGCAAAGTCGCTTTCCGGGAATCCAGGAACGACTCGTCGATGAAACGGGTGCCGTGCGCCGCTTTGTGAATGTTTATGTGAACGAAGAAGACATTCGCTTTTTGCAAAATCAACAAACGGCGCTGAAAGACGGCGACGAAATCAGCATTATTCCAGCGATTGCTGGCGGATAGGATTTCCATGGCAAAAGCAAAAACGAAATCCGCGAAAGTGAATCAACCGCAACAGACGCGGCTTTGGTTGATGTATCCGGCGAAACTGATCACGCGCCCGATCATTTGGGAAATTGGAAAAAAGTTCCCGGTTATCACGAATGTGCGGCAAGTCAGCGTGACGGATGAAATCGGAATTGTCTCGTTGGAACTGGAAGGAAAACGCGAGGACATCAAGGCGACGATCAAATGGCTGGAAAAAATGGGGATCAAAGTGGAGCCAGTTGAAATCAATGTCATCGAAAGTTAGCGGAGGATTCGCCGCTTGACCCGCTGGAACGCGCTAGCTATACCCGACTGAAACCGCACGATTCTCATGACAAAGCGCGACCTCGTAATCCAAATCAGCAAAGACACCGAACTGAAACAAACCGAGATTCTCGAGGTTGTTCAGAAAGCGCTCAACTGTATCGCCGATGCCGTGGCCAAAGGTGAAACGGTTGAGTTGAGAAATTTCGGCGTGTTTGAAGTCAAGGTTCGTAAAGCCCGAATTGGCCGCAATCCCAACGCCCCCGAAACCGACGTGCCCATTCCCCAACGCGCCGTGGTGAAATTCAAGCCCGGAAAAGAAATGCGCGAAATGGTTTTGAAATTGTCGCCCAAATAAATTCTCCACGGGCTCCATTCAGAAATAGCTTTTTCATTTAGATTCTTTTGGGCATTTTCGCGGCTGATATGGAACGTTTGCCCGGTTTCCGCGATTTTTACCCTGAACCGCTCCCCAATCCTGAGGCGTGGAGCGCCGATGCGCGCCAATATATTTTTGGCAAATGGCGCGAGACGGCGCGGCGTTATGCCTTCCGCGAATACGATGGCCCTCCACTGGAACCACTCGAATTATTTACACTCAAAAGCGGTGAGGAAATTGTCGGGCAACTTTATAATTTTTCCGACAAAGGTGATCGTCAAATCGCATTACGCCCTGAAATGACGCCGACTTTGGCACGAATGATTTCCACCAGCGAACGTAATTACAAAAAGCCGATGAAGTGGTTCGCGATTCCGCAATTGTTCCGTTACGAGCGCCAGCAAAAAGGCCGGTTGCGCGAACATTTCCAATTTAACTGCGACATTTTTGGCGAGAGCGATGTTTCGGCGGAGGCGGAATTGATCGCGCTGCTCATCGACACGTTGCGCTCGTTCGGTCTGACGTCGGAAGATTTTGTCATTCGCTTGAGTAGTCGCAATGCCTGGCAGGAATTTTTCAATCAGCGCTGCAAAGACGAATCCAACGCATATCCATTCTACCAAATCATCGACAAGCTTGAGCGCGAAGATCCTGAACAAAGCAAAAGCAAGTTAGCAGCGCTGGGTATTTCGTTGGATGAGGTAAATCAATTTATCCAAAGCGGCACGCCGACGACTGAACTGGACTTGATTCTGAAAAATCTTTCTGCGCGTGGTTTGGGCGAATTTGTCAAAATTGATTATCACATCATTCGCGGTCTCGCTTATTACACTGGCGTCGTCTTTGAAGCGTTTGATCGCAAAGGAGAATTCCGCGCCATCGCTGGTGGCGGACGTTACGATAACCTCGTGAAACTCATCAGTGGCGGAAAAGTAAATTTGCCTGCGCTCGGTTTTGGCGTGGGGGATGTCGTCTTGCTCGAACTTTTAAAAGCGCGCGGACTGTTGCCCAAATTCGATGCTGGCATCGATGCATTTTGTTTAATTGAAGATGAGGAGTTGCGCGCGGCGTCTTTGGAATTGATTCACGATCTTCGCGGTCAAGGTTACGCGATCGAATACTCCTTCACACCAGCCAAGTCCGACAAACAATTCAAACGGGCGATGGAATTGAACGCCATTTACACGATCAAGCTAGACCGAAACGACGCTGGCGACCTGCGCGTAAAATCGAAAAATCTGCGGACGCGCGAGGAAAAAACTATGGAAGCTGCGGAAGTTGATTTGAAGCCCTGATGAATTCCACCGAGCGCTTCAGTACGCGAGTTGAGAATT
>JBKJOZ010000359.1:0-22680 GCA_046595315.1 Limisphaerales bacterium | reverse complement strand
GGCTTGACGAACGAGCGGAAGAATTTTTTCCAAATCGCCATCGACCATGTAACCGCCCGCTTTTTGGTTCGATTGAAAAACGAGCGGCTCAATCATCAGCGGCATTCCGATGCGGTCGCATTCTGGTTTGATCTTCAAAATATTTTGAATGCATTGATCGGTGACTTCGGGTTGTTCGGGAATACGAAACAGATTCACGACGACGCAAGTGGCATCGAGGCGCAAGGCTTGTTCAACCGGCTGTTCAATCATGCGACTGAACAGCGTGCGCGGAAGTTGATTGCCATAAACGTTCGCGACATCCGTGCGGAGAACAAGCGACGGCTTTTGTCTGCCGGGCAATGATTGCAAATAATGCGCCTGACCAACGGTGAGTTGAATGGCGTCGGGCGCTGCTTCGACGAGCGTGCGCACGCATTTCTCCAGATTTTCGATTCCTTGAAGAAAACCGCGTTCGTTAAAAAACCCGTGATCCACGGCGACATCAAAGCAGCGATTTGACTTAGCGTTGAAGAGGCGATTGAGGCGATAAAGTTTCATAAATTCGCCACGTGATAATCGTTTCCAGTGCGTGGCGTCGATGCTAATTTGCGCACCGCATATGAGAAAATTTGGCAACTTAATCTTAATTATGGCGGCTCTTTGGTTTACCCATTCTGTGAACGGAGCCGAGAATTCGAGTCGTTTCATTGGGCTCACCAATTTTGAGAAGTTTAACAAAAGTTCAACGGGCAACGAATTGATTCTAATTTCGCCCGAAATTAAAACGCCCATTTCGTGGAATGAGCTGGTTGTATCGTGGAATGCCGCTGCGCCTTCGGGCACGTATTTAAAAATTGAAGCGCGAGGGATTTATCCAGGTCGCACCACAAAATTTTACACGTTGGGACTCTGGACCGAGGACGTTTCCAGATTTCCGCGCGAAAGCGTGAAGGGTCAAAAAGATTCCGATGGCAATGTCAGCACCGACACGTTGGTTTTAAACAAACTTTGCGAGCGGGCCCAAATCCGAGTCACGCTCGGCAGTTCGCAAAAAGATTTGGGGTTGGAATTGAAATTTCTGGGCCTTTCTTTTTTGAACAATAAAGTCGAACCAAGTTCCCTGTCTCCGAACAAAAAGGCGTGGGGAAAAATTATCGAAACTCCCGAACGTTCTCAGAATTCTTATCCAGAAGAACAAGGCTGGTGCAGCCCAACGTCGCTCTCGATGGTGTTGATGCGTTGGTCTTCCGTTTTGCATCGCCCTGAAATGAATCTCGATGTTCCCGAAGTCGCGAAAAATGTTTTTGATAAAAATTTTGGCACGGGCAATTGGCCGTTTAACACGGCTTTTGCTGGTAAATTTCCTGGGATGCGCGGTTATATTTCCCAATTCAGCGACATCTCGGAACTGGAAGATTGGATCGCTGCCGGAATTCCCGCTATCATTTCGTCGCCCTTCCATTTGCTCGAATCAGGAAGAAAAGACACGGGCAGCGGACATGTGGTAACGGTCATCGGCTTCACTGAAACAGGCGATGTAGTCATCAACGACCCAGCCACGAATTTAGAAAAAGGACAAAAAATTCGGCACATTTACAAACGCGCAAACGTGATGACGGCGTGGAAAAAATCTCACAACACGGTTTATCTCGTCTATCCTGAGACAGCAAAAATTCCGAAAAATCGTCTTGGTCATTGGGAACAGAAGTAATTAAATCGCACCATGTTTTCGCACGTTGTTATTTTTTGGACCGATCCTGAGAACCCTACATCCGCTAATGAATTGTTGGCGGGCATGGAGAAATTTTTGAAACCCATTCCCGGTGTTTTGCAATTTCACGCGGGCAAAATGGTTGGCAGTGCGCGGCCAGTCGTAGATCAAACTTATCAAGTTGCCCTCAATTTAATTTTTCCAA
Source organism: Limisphaerales bacterium (assembly GCA_046595315.1). Taxonomy (GTDB): domain Bacteria; phylum Verrucomicrobiota; class Verrucomicrobiia; order Limisphaerales; family CANJXF01; genus CANJXF01. The sequence goes on along the minus strand of JBKJOZ010000359.1, from coordinate 20,782 downwards.
GCAAGGAGGCGCAGGATAAATATCAAACTCATCCGCTACACGTGGAATTTGTCGAAACGGTTTTCAAAAAAGTCTGCAAACGCGTTGTCGTTTACGATTTCGAATAATCAAGAGCGCGGGTGAAATTTTCGGTGAACTTCCCGCAAACGCGAACCAGCCACATGCGTGTAAACTTCGGTTGTGTTGATCGTGGCGTGGCCGAGCAATTCCTGAATCACGCGCAAATCCGCACCGTGTTCCAATAGATGAGTCGCGAAGCTGTGTCGCAACATGTGGGGCGTGATGTTGCGTTCGATTCCAGCCCGCTTTACGCAATTTTTGATGTGGAGCCAAAGGGTGACAGACGCAAACGGAGTGCCGCGTTTCGTCAAAAAAAGATTTCCGGGAGATTTTTTATTTACTAATCCGGGCCGGCCGACGCTCAAATAACGTTGGATCGATTCAATTGCTTTTTTCCCCACGGGCACCACACGTTCTTTGTTTCCTTTGCCGATGACGTTAATAAAGCCCGATTCGAGATGGAGTTGTTCAATCCGAATATTTTTTAATTCGGCTAAACGTAAACCTGAAGCGTAGGCCAATTCCAAAATGGCCTGATCGCACAATTCAATTTTATTTTCAATGGGCCGCGGGGTCAGGAGTTTTTCAATTTCTTCGCTGGTCAAAGCTTTGGGCAAACGTTTCCAGCGGCGCGGCAGTGAAAGATTCTCGGCAAGGTTCAGCGGCAAAATCTTTTCCTGTTCGGCAAAACGATAAAAGGCACGCAGCGCTGCGATTTCCAGATAAACACTTTCAGAACTTAATTTCCGCGTAGATTCTTCCGGCTGATTTTTCATGGCCCGTTGCCGTTCATGTTCAATGAACGACATGAGGTGCGAAAGCTGTACTGATTTCCAATCGGTAAGATTTTGTTTCTTCGCCCAGTCGGTAAAATGGTTCAGCAAACCGGCATAGGTTTTTTGGGTGTGCTCGGATTGCCCGCGCTCGTGGCGAAGGTGAGAAAGAAAATCTTCAACAAGATTTTGCACGAGCGAACTCTAGCGGGCGCCACCCGAGGCAGCAACTAAAGCTATGGATTTACGGGCGAAACGGGGTTGGTGGAAACGGAGTTGGTTCGCGGGCGTCGAAAGCCATCCTTTAATTTACGGTGGTCGTCGTTTGGCTCGTCTGGTTTGCGCAGCAGTTTTACTTTCATCGCCTCTTCAAATTTTTTCTGTTGATCGGGCGTCAGTTGCGAGCGGATTTGCTCGCGCACGTTTTTCAATTCCTCACGCATTTCCGGCGCAATTTTTTCACGAATCTCCTTGGTGCGATCCTGGCTCTCTTTCAAAACTTTTTCAATTTTGCTGTGCTGCTCTGGATTTAGAGCCAATTCACGGTCCATGCGGCGCAAAAATTCTCGCTGTTGTTGATGCCAAATGGAAAGAGGCGCGGCGTTGGTCGGCGCGTTGTGAAGCGGGCGTGAACTCAAAATGGTTCGGGCAGTTTTCTTGACGAACAAAGCGCCGACGACCAATCCGGAACAGAAGATAACTAACGTGGCTAAGATGACTTTCCAGGGACTCACCAGATTTCCTCGCTTACTGCCATTACGGGCTGTTCATCCAATGCAGCAAAAACGGTGTTTTCGAATTCCTGTGAAAGATCCGTTTTTTCAACCGGCTCTGTTTGCCAGGACCAACTGCCGAGCAGCACGACGGCTACCACACTGGCGGCAGCCGCGTGCCAAAGGGCGCGCCCCCAGAGCGACCAAACATCCGCTACCGGTTTGGCGAGTCGCGCCATAATCCGCTTTTCAAAAGCAAATGGAACATGATCGTTCGGTGGTTGGTTCCGAGCTGCGGCTAAGAGCTTCTGTTGAAGTTTTTCAAGATTCATAAACATCACAATTTTTTAGACGGCCATTTTTATCACATGGTTACAGGTACTTATCACGACTGATTTTTGCCACGATTTTTCGCATCTCAGCACGGGCGCGAAACGCGCGCACTTTGACCAGTGGAACAGACCATCCGGTCAGCGCGGAAATTTCTTTGACGGAACGCTCTTCAATTTCCAGAAGCGTGATGACCAGGCGTGCCGGCGGCGAAAGGTGCTCTAAAATTCGGTTCACCAAATCGCGTGCCGCACTGGCTTTTTCATCTGCGCCATCGGATTGAACCACAAATCGATCCAGCCACTCGGTTTCCGGTTCGGTCAATTCGGTAAAAGCAGTTTCGCGATTGCGCTGATGGCCCCGCAAAAAATCGTAGCAAGTCCGCACGGCCAATCGCATCAGCCAATGTTCAAAAGGCGCATCCCCACGAAAACTTTTCAACTTCGTGAACGCCTTCAAAAAAATTTCTTGAACAATATCTTCAATTTCACTTTCGCGGCGCGCGTAGCGACGGGCGGTGGCGAAAACGCGCGGCTGATATTTTTTGATCAACGGCTCAAAACTGGCAGCGTCGCCTTTCAGCACGGCAGCAATCAGTTCGGAGTCAGTAAGTTCCATCGAGTCCACTTAGGGGCAAAGGCAAGATTCTGTCAAAATGAGAAAGCCACTGCCGTTTGCGGCAGTGGCTTGGGTTGCATTCAAAAATGCGTTATTTCTTTTCAGCATCCGGTTTGGACGGGTGTCCCGGAGGACGTCCTTCGCCACGATGTTCTTCCATCATTTTTTTGCGCTGCTCAAGTTTCTGGAGCGTTTCCTTTTCGGAATCGGTGATGGTGCCGTCGGCTTTTTTCTTTTGCAGTTCGGCCAGCCTTTTCCCAGCCGCTTCCTTGATTTTGGCGCGGCGCTCGGCTTCGGGAAGGTTTTTCAATTCCTCAGGATTTAATCCCAATTCCTTGGCCATCTTTTTCATTTCTTCGCCGCGTTTTTCGCCGAATTCCTTACGCTTCGCCTCGCGTTCTTCGGGGCTAAGATTTTGGAATTTTTCGCGCAACGCTTCACGGTTCGGGGGCGTGGCTGGTTTGGGGTCTTCCGCTTGCATTTGCAACGCAGCGGTTGTTATCAAGCCAGCAATGAGACAAACGAGTTTTGTATTTTTCATCTGATTCCTTTGATTAATTTTTATTTTGCACTGCGTAAGTTGAGACGCAGCAAAACTTACGGAAGTTACACCGAGGTTGGCGGAGGCGGAAATTATCAGCGAGTAATCCCGAAAGCCTGCTCAAATTCTGCGGAAAATTTCGCGAGGTCGCCGGTGATTTTCCCCGGCTGATCAGACAAAGTCGCCGTCATGCGTTCCAACATTTCAGGTTTAGAGCGAAGGACTTCAAGGGCAAATACCACGAGCGAAAGATGATTATTGATATCGTGCCGCATCTTCGAAAGCTTCTCGTTTAGCTCCTCGATTTGCTTGGAACTCAATGTCACCGGGGTGGTTGGTATGGCCATGCAGAAACGATGTGCGGAGCGGGAAATGAAATCAAGTTTGCAATCAGCCCTGGCTTTTTTGAGGACGAGGCATTTGCAATTCGCGCAACACGCGGTGGTAATATCCGCCTCGCTGCAAAAGTTCCTGGTGTGTGCCGCACTCCACAATTTTACCGCCTTCAATCACCAAAATTTTATGCGCGCGTTGGATCATGCTGAGTCGGTGCGCGACGATCAACGTGGTGCGTCCTTCGATTAATCGTTCCAATCCCGCCACAACGAGCGATTCGCTTTCCGCATCCAGCGCGCTCGTCGGTTCGTCGAGGAGAAGGACCGGCGCATCTTTCAAAAAGGCGCGCGCCAGATTAATTCGTTGTTGTTCGCCCACACTCAACCGCGCGGCGCCCTCGCCAATGACCGTTTCGTATTTTTGCGGCAACTGTTCGATGAAGGCGTCGGCGTTTGCCAATCGCGCGGCGGTTTGAATTTCGGCGAACGTCGCAGTCGGTTTCCCGTAAGCAATATTTTCCGCGACGGTCGCTGGCAAAATGATGGGCTGCTGAAGCACCAACGAAATCTGCGAGCGCAACTCTTGCAAACGAAATTCGCGCAAATCAATTCCATCCAATTTAATGACACCACTCGACGGCTCAAAAAAGCGCGGCAGCAAATTGAGCAACGTCGTTTTACCGACGCCACTAGGTCCGACAATCGCGACACATTCCCCTGCTCCAACCGAAAAATTGATGGCGTGCAGAACTTCGCGATTCGCCTCGTATCCGAAACTGACATTTTGAAATTCGATGCGGCCTTTGCATGATTTCTGGCTCCTGACTCCTGTGTCCTGCACCTCCTCCGTGGCGTCCAGAATTTCAAACACACGCCGCGTTCCCGCAACAGCGCCGGAAACGGTCGCGCCCACGTGCGACAGTTGATTCAACGGCTCATAAAGTTGAGCGAGGTACGCGATAAAAATCAAAAGCTCCCCCACGCTCAGACGATTTGCCAAAACTTCTTCTGCGCCCAGCCAGGTAATCGTCGTCGCGCCGAGGCCAAAAAGAATCGCCAGGGAAAACCAATACAGGAGTTCGAAGCCGTGTTGGGAAATTCGCTGTTTCTCCGCAGAATAAACCTGTTCACCAAAACGTGTTTTCTCAAAATCTTCGCGAGTGTAGCTCTGGATCAATTGCATCGACGCGATGTTTTGTTGCACGAGTGAAGTGACCTTGCTGTCGGCCTGTTGCGCACTGGTCGCTCGTTGACTCATTCGCTTCCCAAAAATCTTGATGACCAAAATTAGACACGGGACGAGCGCCAAGGCCGCGAGCGTCAAACGTCCGTTTAATTTCGCCATGACAAAAACCATCAGCACGAGCGACAAAAAGGCGGTGACGAACGTGATCAATCCTTGCTGGAACAAAGTTTGAAAGGCGTAGGTGTCCCACGAGGCGCGATAAATCAGATCTCCAGAATTGGCCCCTTGATGATAGCGCAGGGAAAGTCTTTGCAGTTTGGCGAAAACTTCGTTGCGCACTTTCGTCAGACCACGCAAGCCGACTTTGATCGAAATAAAGTTTTGTGTGGAAGAAAACGCGCCTTGCACAAAATGAATCAGGAAAATCGCCGCGCTCAAACCAATTAGCCACGCGTTTTTGTCCCCGTTTTGCAACGCATTCCATTGCGGCAGCGGTTTTCCGCCCAAAATAGAATCGACGATGATCGCCAGTGGCCAGGGTTTTAGAATGTTCAAGACAATGCTGGCCAGCATCAGAAAAAAAACCGCGATGAGACGCACCGAATCCGTCTGGAAATATTTTAATGCCCGCAGCAGATTTTTCATTTTTTGGAGCGATTCTGCGTCAGCGTCAATGCGGAAGATTTGACCGGGAACGCATCAGATAAATGACGCCCACCGCAACGAAGATGAACAAAATAACCGCCAATCCCCAGGCGACTCCTTTTAACATTCGCGCTTGTTGGAACATTTGGTCCGTGCGCTCTTTTTCCTCGGCTTTGAAACGGGCGAATTCGGCTTCGAGCGAATTGGGCGCCGCACGATCTTCTTTCAACTGCAGGAACGACCAATTGATTTTTTCCCCACCAAATTGCGCAGGAATTTTGGCGAGGGCGTCAGCGGCGGGCGCGGAAAATCCCCCCTCTTTTTTCCAAAAAGGCGCCGACTCGTCAGTCCACAGGCGGAATAAACCGTGATTGTTGGCGACGCTGCGGAGGCGTTCCCAAAGAAGCGGACGCAATTGATCGGTCAGTCCAAAATCGGAGTAGGCTTCGCTGTGAATTTTTCCTTCCGACCCGCTGATTTGCAGACCGATGGCGCCCGCCAATTTGCCATCCGCATCTTCCACGACCTGAAATTCTGTGAACCGTTTGTCGAGGTTTTGCACGGGCAATTGCGCGGATTGCCAGAGAGAAATTAACTGGTCCAAGTCATCGGTGGTAGCGCGGCGCACTCGATAAGTTGCTGAGTTCATTGCGCCGGATGCTAACAAACGAAACGTGCCGGTAAAGTGTTGGTTGTGGCTCAGGACGAAGGCGACGAGTTGAGAAGGAAATTTGCAATTCGTCGCAACCTTGTCATTCGTCGCGAGACCATTGCCGCTCCCAACTTGTTTGTTTTTAAAATAGTTCGTAGAGTTCGATCAAGTGCACTGCCTGAATTCCAACGCTAAAACGCCGTCGTTTTTCAAAACGAAATTGTGTTTGGTTCTGTTTTTTTCAGGCGCGTGGATGTCATTGGTTCCGCTCGCTGCTCAAACTTTAAATCTTCCGCCACGCTCAGCCAACGCGCTGACCGGCCGCGAATTTGCGGGAATCACCACTTCGATGTCGCTGACTCAGCGGGAAAATTGGATCTACGCCCAAATCGCCAGCGGAAATGTTCCCAATTTTTTGCGCTCTCTGACTTCTGTGACCACCAATTCGGTCATCAACGGGACGAGCCACACGATTACTTATTTTGTGACGCCTGATTATTTGGCGATTGGCTCGGATACAGATTATTTTTTGCAACCGATGACTCCGCTGCTCGGCCAACGGCTCGCGGATTTGCTGAATTGCTCAATGCCGACGCGTAAAATGGTGAACGACATTTGGACGAAAGCCCCAGTGAAACTCACGCCTGCAACGATTCCGCCCAGCCCGGAAATGACGACCGTTCCCATTTTCGTTCAGCACAACAACACGGTGCGCGGACAAAGAAATGCGCAAACCAATTTATTTCCGTTGGGCGCGTTGGTCGGCGGCGACAAAAAAGATGTCGTTGTTTCTGTGAGGATTTACACGAATTTTGCCACGCCGAGCATCACGAAACCGGTGGTGATTTACGGATGGCACAAGCCGAGCGATTCACTTCCGATTCAACCTCTTTACAACGGCCACGAGGAAACCTACGCCGATTACAGCCACGGAATTCGGCTCGTGCAGATGAACGTGACGTTAGATGGCATTTCCAAAATGCTGACGAATGTTTTGACCGACGCGAATCTCGCGGCGCTAGTGAGCGATGAGACGACCAATCCGGGAAATACAATTTCTGTTCCGCGTTACACGATTTCCGCAGGCGCGCCGGTGATTACGACGCAACCATTCAGCCAGACGGTCAATGCCGGAGCCGGCGCGAGTTTTTCCGTTTTGGCCGCCGGAACTCCCCCGCTCAATTATCAGTGGAAATTTAACGGAACTAATATTTCCGGGGCGACAACCACGAGTTTTTCACTCGGCACAGTTCAGTTCACCAACGACGGGATTTACGCCGTGACCGTTGGAAATGGCTCCGGTTCCGTGACGAGCATTCCGGCGTTACTGCGCGTCAACACGACCAATTTCCCAGTTCTTTTTCGCGATAATTTCGAGACGAACAGCTCGACGAATTGGAATTTGTTTTCAGGTTCGGGCAATGGCGTTCCCGATTACACGGCGGACTGGAGCTTTGCTTACGGCACGAATATTTATACGTTCAACGGCCAGCCTTATCTCATTCCGCCCGCGCCGAATTCAACGAATGGGACGACGCGTGGAATAAAATTCACCGTCAATGACAACGACACGAACGGCTGGATTTCCGGCGTGAATATTTATCCGAAGAACCAGACCTTCAGCGGCAACTTTGTTTTGAAATGTGACTTGTGGATTAATTATCCAGGCGGCGCGGGCGGCACCGGGGCGAGCGTCACCGGCAGCACCGAACACGCGCTTTTTGGGATTAATCATTTCGGCATTCAAGCCAACTGGGCTGCAACAAATACGACTTCAACCGACGGCATTTGGTTTGCGGTCGATGGTGAAGGCGGCACCGCGCGAGATTATCGCGCTTACCTTGGAAATAATTCTGGCAGTCCGGAATTGATCGGCGCCGCTGACAGCGGTTTGGCCTCTGCCGACAACGCGTCGGGAATTTATCCAATGCTTTTCCCAATGACGCGTTTTGAAACCAACGGCGCACTGGGGAAAAATTGGGTGGAGGTTGAAGTCATTCAAACCAACAACACGGTGATTTGGAAATTGGACAGAACCGTCGTCGCGCAACGCACGAACAGTTCTTCATTCACCAATGGGAATATCATGATCGGTTTGATGGATGCGTTTTCCTCGGTTGCAAATCCCGCCAAAGATTCGTTTGCCCTATTCGACAACGTTCGCGTGGAAAGTTTGAGCGAAGTTTCGTTTGGACCGGTTTCACGGCGTCCCGATGGAAAATTTCAAGTGAGTTTGTTGGGGGTGGCCGGTGAAAATTATCAAATTGAGGTTTCCAGCAATCTCTGGAACTGGGATCCGATTACAATTTTGCCGGGAAGCAATGGTCCCTCCGTATTCGTCGATGACACGGCAGCGAATTTGCTTATTCGTTTTTATCGTGCGCGGCGCAACCCAATTCCTTAGTCCAGCAACCTCAATTTCGCTGGGAAATTCGTGCAGGAAATTTCGGCTGACAGCTTGACTTAAAAACTCTCCAAAAATACTGTGACTAAGATGATTCCCTACTCTCGATTCCGCCGATGGAGTGCGCCCGCTTTTTTTACGGCATTTCTCGGTTTTTTTATTTTCATCGCCAGCAGCCAACCCGCCGCCGCAGTGATTCGCGATGGTGGAATTGACCCGGCCAATCTCGGCAAAGGCGATTGGGTTTATTCCATCAAAGACGCGACCAACCGGTTGGGTGGCCATATCTCCAGCGTCACCAACGAGGTCAGCTTGATGAAGTATTACAAGAGCATCGGCGTTCGTTATTTAATCATCAAAATGGGCACGGGCGCGACGAACTATGACGGTTGCTACGCCAGTCCGCATCAGGTCACGGCCAACTTTTGCAACATCGCTCGCACCAATGGAATTTGGATCTTTGGTTACACACGTTCGTACGGAAGCGATCTCGCGGGAGAATCGGCTTTGGCTGATTCCTGTTTCAACAATGGTGCGGACGGATTTGTTTTCGATGCTGAAGCAGAATGGGAAAGCAACAAGGCGTGGATCGGAACCAATGGCCCGGCTCTGGCGTGGCAACTTTGCTCGATGGTGCGTTCGAATTGGCCGAACAAATTTTTGGGCCACGCTCCGTTTCCGATCATCTATCTGCACTCGAGTTTTCCTTACAAAGAATTCGGCTACTGGTGTGATGCGGTGATGCCGCAGATTTACCATTTTTCATCAACAGGCATCAAAGGCTCGGCCAGCGCCGCGATCAACTGGTCAGATGTGAACTGGCGGACCTGGCAGAATTCATTGGTGGGAACCAGCACCGTCATCAACGGACAAACGATTTATTGGACTAATTCAATCAAGCCCCTCACCCCTTTGCAGGACGTTTACGGCGAATCCGGCAATGCGGTGGGACGTTGCAATGGCACGACCGGCGCGCAACCAGATAAAGATGTCATGGAGTTCACGGATTATTCAGCGGCGGACCCCAATTGTGTCACTGCCACCGGTTACAAAGGGATAAACTATTGGCGTTCCGATTTACACGGCACCAATCAGTTTATCAACATCGGCCTCGGAACAAGCGGCGACTTTCCAGGAACCGTCAACAACATCGTCATTGATGATGCACAAGCAACAAAAGTGGGCGCGTGGACGGCAGTGAAGGTCTTTGCCGCTACGACATCCGCAGCAACTTATTACGGCGCGACCAATGCAGCCGGGAGCGACACCAATTCGTTCGGAACAAATTATTGGGTCAAAGGTCTGGGTGCAGGTTCCGATTATATGCAATTCACTCCCACCGTGACGACGGCGGGCGATTACACCGTTTATCAGTGGCATCCGAATCGGGCTGATGCTTCGACAAATGTGCCATTCGTCATCAATCACGGCGGCGGCACGACGACCGTTTTCGCCAACCAACAAACCAACTCGGGCAATTGGAGCTTGCTGGGGAAATTTTATTTTGCACTCGGGACGAACGGAAATATTCAAGTGACAGATAATTTTTCTGACCCTGCCGCAGTCGCTTTGGTGGACGGAATAAAAATGGTGTTCACGCCGTCCTCGATCCCCCCAGCGCCCAGCGGATTGACGGCCAGCACGGTAAGCACGTCGCAAGTGAATCTGGCGTGGAGCGATAATTCGACGAACGAAGCCGGTTTTGTAATCGCACGGAGCACCGTTTCCGGCGGGCCCTACACCGACGTTCTGACCCTTGGCGCAAATTCCACTATGGCCAGCGTGACAAATCTTTCGGCGAGCACGACCTATTATTTTGTCGTTCGCGCGATGAATCCTTTGGGCGCGTCGGCCAATTCCAGTCAGGCGAGCGCAACGACTTCTGGCTTCATTCTTCCGCCGACGATTAGCACGCAACCGCAGAGCCAGACGAACAATGCCGGCACCACCGCCACTTTTTCCGCAGCGGCTTCGGGGAGTGCGCCGCTGAATTATCAATGGTGGAAAAATGGCTCGCCGTTGTCAAATGGCGGAAATATTTCTGGCGCCACATCAACGACGCTAACCCTTGCCAACGTTTTCGCGGCCGATGCAGGGAATTACAGTCTGACTGTGACGAACAGTGCCGGTTCCACCAATAGTTTGAACGCCGCGCTCACCGTAATTGATCCGGTAATTAACACCCAACCTGCCAGTCGCACGAATAATCTGGGAACGACCGCGACCTTCAATGTTGTGGCCAATGGAACCGCTTTACTCAGCTATCAGTGGAAAAAGAACGGCGTTGATATGACCAATATCGGGAACGTCTCCGGCGCAACTTCCGCAACGTTGACGCTGAGCAGCGTCACGGCATTGGACGCGGCGAACTACACGGTTCGCGTGAGCAACAGTTCGAGCAACGTCATCAGCACGACGGCAACTCTGACTGTCCTGACCGCTCCCACTATTTCATCACAACCCACCAGCCGGACAAATATTGCCGGGACCACCGCAACTTTCAGTGTCACCGCAGACGGAGCACCGCCGATCAGTTATCAATGGAAAAAAGGTGGCGTCTCGATGTCGAACGGGGGAAATATTTCCGGAGCAACTTCAGCAACTTTGACGTTAAGCACTGTTTCACAAACTGATGCCGCCAATTACACCGTTGTCGTCAGCAACGCCTCGGGGAGCGTGACCAGTTCAACTGCGGCGCTGGTTGTGATTGATCCGCCGACCATTATTTCTCAGCCGCAAAGTTTGACCAATCAGGCGGGAACGTTGGCCACATTTTCTGTAATGGCGAGCGGCACGGCTCCATTAAATTATCAATGGCGCTTCAACGGAAATAATCTGGCGGGCGCGACGACGAATTCGTATTCGCGAAATAGCGCACTCACCAATCACGCGGGGAATTATATCGTGGTCATAAATAATTCCGGCGGCGCAGTGACCAGCTCCATTGCCACGCTCACCGTGACCGGCACGGTCCAAACCGTGACGTTAACGAACATTTGGAACATCCCGGCTGGCTCCCGGTCTTACGTCACGATTGGAAACACCGAGCGCGGCATCGCCCTGAATCCCGTGAGCAATCACGCTTTGATCGTCAGTCGTTCATCCGCCCTCAGCGGCAGTCTCGGCATTTTTATTCTAGATTCCGAAACTGGAACGGAATTGGGGACGATGAGCGTGGCGAACATCACCAACACCGCCACATTTAAGTTAAATAAAATTGGCGTCGCGGATGACGGCGTGATTTACGCGGGCAATTTGACGACGGCGAGCTCCACCTCACCGCTGACGGTTTATCGGTGGTCAGACGAAGGCAGCAGCCCAACCGTCGCTTATTCCGGCGCTCCTGACGGAACCGCGCGTTGGGGAGATTCTTTTGATGTCCGGGGAACCGGAACCAACACGCAAATTATTATCAGCGGTTCTACCAGCCCTACCAATGCCGCCATTTTCACAACCATGGACGGGACGAATTTTGTCGCGACAAAAGTAAATCCTTCTCCGGCAATTGCCGCGGGAGAATTTTCCAAGGGGCTTTCCTTTGGCAGCGGCAATACGTTTTTCTCCAAAAACAGCACGACAAATATCGCCAAGCAATACAGTTTCAACCTCGCTGCGGGCACGGCGACTTTGACCAATACCCTCACTGGCTTGGACACCACCTTGATCGCCATCGGCGTTGACGTGGGAAACAATCTTTTGGCTGGAATCGTGGACGATAACACGACGAATAACGCGAATCATCGCCTGAAAGTTTACAACATCGCCAATCCTGCGGCGCTGACCGTGATTTCGAATTTTAATTTCCTACCGATTGCCTCGGGAACCAATAGCAGCAATGTCAATTCCGCCGGGCACGTGGATACGGACGGCAGTCGCATCGTCGGGCTCGATACGCAAAACGGAATTGTCGCGCTCAAAATTATTTATTCATCGACGCCGGTTATTCAGAGCCATCCGCAGAGCCGGACGAACATTGCGGGAACAATTGCCACGTTCACGGTGGAAGCCGATGGCGCCGCCCCGCTCAGTTACCAATGGAAAAAAGAGGATCAAAATTTAAGCAACGGCGGCAAGGTTTCAGGCGCGACGACGGCGACGCTGACTTTGAGCAATGTCAGCGCGAGCGAGGCCTCAAATTACTCGGCGGTGGTCGGGAATGCGGGCGGTTCGGTGAGCAGCGCGGTGGCGACGTTGACGGTAATCAATCCACCTTTGATTACGACTGAGCCGTTGAGCCAGACGAACAACGCCGGATCAACGGCGATTTTTTCGGTGGCCGTCTCCGGCTCGGAGCCACTCGTATATCAATGGAAAAAAGGCAGCGCGAATCTTTCGGAGGGTGGAAATATTTCCGGGTCTGCAACGGCATCACTGACGTTATCTGGAATTTCTCAAAACGATGCCGCAGCCTATTCCGTGATAATCACCAATGCCGGTGGCTCGGACACGAGTTTAACAGCGACTTTGACCGTCAACGATCCGCCTGCCATTACAACCCAACCAACGAGTCAGACGGTCGGCGCTGGTTCTAACGTGGTCTTCGCAGTAACGGCGACTGGTGGAAATTTAAGTTATGCGTGGAATAAAAATAATTCACCATTGGGCAATGGCGGAAATGTTTCGGGCGCAACTTCAGCGGCGTTGACGTTGTCGGGTGTTTTGTCGAGCGACGCCGCAAATTATTCGGTGGTCGTAGCTAACTCCGCGGGCAGCATTACCAGTTCGCCGCCGGCAGTTCTTACGGTGCTCAATCCCCCAGTCATTCTCGCTGATCCGACGAGCCGGACGAATAACGCCGGAACGACTGCAACATTTTCTGTTTCGGCAACGGGAACCGAACCGCTCAGTTATCAATGGAGGAGAGGCGCATTTAATTTGTCCGACGGCGGAAATGTCTTCGGCGCGAATTCGGCGACGTTGACTTTGACGAGCGTATTTACGGCGGATGCGGCGGACTACGATGTTGTGGTGAGCAATGGAGCTGGGACAGCGACGAGCGTCCTCGCCACTCTGACGGTGATTGATCCGGTCATTACTTCACAACCTTCCAATCAAACCAACAATGCTGGCACTACCGCCAATTTTACGGTCGTTGCCAGTGGAACTGCTCTCACCTATCAATGGCGCAAAGAGGGCGCCGATTTGTCAGATGCCGGAAATATCTCCGGCGCAACTTCACAAACATTGCTCATCACAAACCTGCTCGCGGCCAATGCCGGGAATTACACAGTGTTGATTAGCGGCGACGGCGGTTCCACGATCAGTTCAAACGCATTGCTGGTGGTTATTGATCCCATTCTCACATTACATCCGACCAATTACACTGCCACACAAGGCACTACCGCAACTTTCTCCGTCGAGGCATATGGAACGGCACCGCTTGTTTTTCAATGGAAGAAGGATAATTCCCCGCTGGTCGATGGCGGAAATATTTCTGGCGCAACTTCCCGGAATCTCACATTGACCGGAGTCACTCAACCTGACGCAGCCACCTATTCCGTCTCGGTCACAAATGCGTCGGGAAATGTCACAAGTTCAAATGCAGTTCTCACCGTGCAGAGCACCGATTTCAGTCCCCCGAGCGTTGCCATCACCAGTCCAACAAGCAATGGAAAAACTAACTCGCCCATAATCACCATCAAAGGCACAGCCAAGGACACCGCGCCCGGAGTCGTTACATCTGTTTGGTATCGCTTATTGACCGAACCCACCTATTCGCAAGCCAACCTTAGCACCGTTGCTGGTATCATCACCTGGACTTCGACGAACGTCACTTTGACCCCTGGAACCAATCAAGTAGTTGCTTACGCAGTCGATTCCGGCGGCAATCTTTCCGCCCTGAAAACCAATTTATTTTTTTATGATTCCACAAGCCTCCTCACTGTCCACATCAACGGCAATGGCGAGGTTAAAAACACCACGAACGTAAATGACGGCGCGCAAATTCCAATGCTGGTCGGGCGTCCGGCTTTTCTTTCCGCGTTCATTGGCATAGGCACCAACTACGTTTTCAGCAACTGGTTCGGAACCGTGACCGATACAAACACGACCCTGAATTTCATCATGCAATCCAACATGGTGTTGACCGCGCAATTCATCACTAATCCGTTTACGGCTGCGGCCGGACTTTACAACGGATTGTTCTCCGAAACCAATGTGACTCATCGCACCGCCGGGCTCTTTACGATGATTCTTTCTGACAAGGCTTCTTACAGCGGAAAACTTTTTCTCGATGGCGATGTCGTTTCCATCAGTGGCAAATTCGATTTGTCAGGCCGCAGCACAAAATCTTTTTCGCGCGCGGCGACATTCGGTAAAAGCACCTTGAACCTCGATCTCGTTCTGGATTGGAGCACCAGCAGCCAGCAAATTTTCGGCACGATTGGCGATGGAACCTGGTCCTCAGATCTTGTTGGCGATCGTGCACCGTTCAGTCTCACAAATCTCGACACTAATTTCGTGGGGAAATATTCCATGTTGATTCCCCGCACGAATTTTCCCGCCGCGTCTCCCGGCGGTTTTGGTTACGGTTGGACCACCAACAACTCCAAGGGACAAGTTGTGCTCAAAGGACATTTGGGCGACGGCTCGGTTATTTCTTTGAGCCTTCCAATTTCGAAAAACGGGCAATGGCCGTTTTACGCTCCACTCTACAAAAACACGGTCATTTACACCAATGGCCTGACCTTGGCCGTCGCCACGAATAAATCTTCCTTCCGTGGAATGATCCTCGGCTGGGTGAATTTCATCAACTCAACCAGCAGCCCGATTGCCTCGGTAAATTGGATCAAGACCACCGTACCAGCCACGAACACCTGGAACACAAATTATTTCTACCCTGCCGGGTTTAGCAATTTCGTCGAAATCATTTCTTCACCCTACAATCCCCCGTTGCCCGGCGTGAGAAATCTGAATTTCACCAATGCAACCGTCGTCACTGCAGACGGGAATTTGCCCGGTCCGGTTGGCTGGGATGCGTCGGTCACCTCCAACAACGTCGTCACCGTCGTGATGCAAGGAACCAACAAGATGACGCTGATCCTCAACACGCAATCAGGCGTCATCAGCGGAAAATTCCCGCACTCCAATAATGATTACAAAAGCACCAGCTTTTACGGAACCGTTTTGCAAAAACAGAATTACGGCTCGGGCCATTTCCCGGGTCGCACCGATCTTGGCTCCACCACAAACCAGACTGGATCATTTATTTTCCAAGGAAATTAATGCTCTGCTGGAAAGACCTTTCTCGCAAAAATCCGGAACAAATTGTTTCGGTTTTTTGCCTTTTCAGCTTCACCCACCGATCGCGGAAAAAACTTTAAACTTTGAAGTTTGAACTCCGCTTTGCCATAACCTTGGCGTGCCGGAATCGTTTTCCAATCCCATTGATGCCACCACGCGTTATTGCGCGGTTTACGGCTATCCCATCAAACACTCCGCGTCGCCCGCGATGCAAAACGCCGCGCTCACCGCGCTCCATTTGAACTGGCGCTACCTCGCCTTCGAAGTGCACCTCGACAATTTGGAAACCGCTATTGCAGGGGCCAAGGCGATGAAATTTATCGGTCTCAATTTGACGGTCCCCCACAAATTGCTCGCGCTGAAAATGTGCGACGTTCTCGATGACTCGGCCAAAAATTGGGGCGCAGTGAACACCATTCGATTTGAGGCAAAAAATGAAAAGGGCGATTGGGTTCCTCTCACCCAAATTGCGGCCGACAAAATTTCTGAAATCCGCTCGCACGGTTTCAACACGGATGCCGATGCGATCACCCGTTCGCTCAATGAAGATTTGGGAATCAAATTGCGCGATTCGTCTGTTCTGCTTCTCGGCGCGGGTGGCGCGGGTCGAGTGGCTGCTCTGAAACTTGCAGCCGAAGGAGTGGCAAATTTATTTCTAGTGAATCGCACAAAACAAAAAGCGGAGGAAATCGCGCAGGAAATTCAAAGCAACCATCCGCAGATCCATGTGACCGTTGGCTACCCCAAGAGTCCGGTCGATTTGTTGCTGAACGCAACTTCGCTCGGCCTGAAGGCGAACGATCCACTGCCGTTTGAAGAAAAAGAGTTTCAGTTGAAAAATGCACGCGCCGTTTACGATATGATCTATCGCCCGGCCGAAACGCCTTTGCTCGCCGCCGCGAAAAAAGCCGGTTGCCGAACCGCCAATGGACTCGGCATGTTGCTCTACCAAGGCGCAAAAGCTTTGGAACTTTGGTCGGAAAAATCTGCGCCGATTGAACTCATGCGCCGCGCGCTCGAACAAAACATTTACGGAAAATAATGACGACCCTATTTGATCCCGAAATCTGGGCGCGCGTCCCGTTTCACTTTTGGTCGCTGGTATTTTTTTCTTTCGGCTGCACGGTTGGCAGTTTTCTCAACGTCTGCATTTACCGGATGCCTCGTGACGAAAGCGTCGTCAGCCCGCCATCGCATTGTCCGCACTGTAATTATTCCATTCCGTGGTATCTGAACATCCCGCTGTTCACCTGGCTTTATTTGAGAGGTAAATGCGCCAATTGCGCCGCGCCCATTTCCGTCCGCTATTTTCTCGTCGAACTTTTGACCGGCGTCATGTTCCTCGCCTGCTGGCTAAGTTTCGGCGGGCAATCCGCCCCGCTCGCGCTGGCCATGTGTCTTTTGATGGCGGGATTTATTACGGCCACCTTCATCGACTTGGAGCATTTCATCATCCCCGACGAGATTACCATTGGCGGAATCGTCGTTGGTTTTATCGGCTCCTTTTTCGTTCCTGAATTGCACCACGTCACCAGCGTGTCTCAAGGTATGTTGAAAAGTTTTTTTGGTATCGCGGTGGGCGGCGGACTGATTTACGCGGTTCTTCGTGGAGGCAAACTGCTTTTCGGTCGGCAAAAGCTCGAACTCGCGGGCGAATCCAGAATCTTTTTTACCGAAACTTTTTTGAAGTTACCGGACCAGGAAATTCCCTACGAAGATTTGTTTTACCGTAATTCCGACGTGATTATTTTCCAGGCCAAGCGCATCGAAATGATTGACCGCTGTTATATTGAATCCCCCGTGCGCCTCACGCCGCTCACGTTGCAAATTGGTGACGCCAAATTTAAAACTGATGAAACTCCTTATCTGGAAGCGGTCACCAGTGAAATCGTCCTGCCGCGCGAGGCAATGGGTTTTGGCGATGTGAAATTCATGGCTGCAATCGGCGCATTTCTCGGATGGCCCGCCGTGATTTTTTCTTTGATGGTCAGTTCCATCATCGGTTCATTCGTCGGGCTGGGATTGATTTTAATGAAACGAAGCGAGTGGTCGAGTCGCCTTCCGTATGGACCGTACATCGCGTTGGCTGCGACAATCTGGGTTTTTATCGGCGTGAACCTTCAGACGTGGTGGACGTTAAATTTGGAAACTCTGGGCCAACTCGTGACGAGGTTATTCGGCGGGTGACGCACGTCGAAAAACTTTATGCATCGCGGCTTGGTCAACCGGCTTGATCAACATGTTGTCGATGTTTACATGAGCCGGGCGACTCGCCACCCACACCAAAATTTCCGCCACATCTTCCGCCGTCAGTGGATTGACTCCTTCGTAAGGTTTTTGCGCGCGAGCCGCGTCCCCTTTAAAACGTACCAAAGAAAATTCCGTGGCCGCGAGGCCGGGATCAATGGAACTGACGCGCAATCCCGTTCCATTTAACTCCAGTCGCAACGCGCGCGTGATCTGCAATTCGCCCGCCTTGGCCGCGCAATACGCTGCCCCACCTTCATAAACCGCGTGGGCGGCGAACGAACCAATGTTGATGATCGAGCCTCCGGGATTATTCAGCATCAACGGCAGAGCAGCGCGGGTCACTCGCAACACGCCTAGAACATTCGTCTGCAACATTGTTTCCCAATCTTCGTCTTTACCGTCGGCCACCGTGTCCATGCCCAACGCGCCGCCGGCGTTGTTAATCAAAACGTCGAGCGATTTTGATTTGCCAATTTTCGCGCGCGCCCACTCCACAAACTCATTCACGCTCGTCGTTTTGGAAACATCCAACGCGTGCACATGCGCTTCGGGCGAACCGGCTTTACGCGCTTCATCGGCAACTTTTTCCAACCGATCTACACGCCGTGCGCCGATTAAAAGTTTCGCACCTTCCGCAGCAAAAGCTCGAGCCGCCGCCGCGCCAAAACCACTCGAAGCGCCCGTAATTAAAATCCATTTGTTCCTCAAATCGTATCGCATTGGAAAAATTTAACGTGCTGCTGACAGGATGTCACCAGCACATTGGATTTTACAAATCCGTGACAATTCTTCTCCTCGGTGCGCCCTAAGCTCGCTATCAATTAGCAAAGCCAGCGATGATGAAGAAGTTTAGATCAATTCAAAAACCGGGTTTTTTTTGGCAAGGGCTGCTCATCATGCTGCCCGTCTTGATTTTGGCGCTGGTCAGTTTTGCGTCGTTGCGACAGGACGAACAGGCAGCAGAAAAGGAGGCGCGCAACCGCGCTGCCGCCAACGTCCAAAGTCTCGCTCGTGTTATCGGCAGCAAAGTTGACGACGAAATCAGTCAGTTTCTCGTTCTGCAAAATGTTTGGTCGATGGATTTGCGCAACGCTCCGCAGCCTTCGACGGTTTGGAGTAATCGCACCGCTGGAGTCGTGCTTCCGTTCAACAACAAAGCGGGCGTCAAAGATTGGGAAGAAAAACATCCCGGTTTGAAGTTGGCGGGGTTGGCAATTCCGGCTGCGTCGGTTTTGGCGGACGGCACGGTATTGGAGCCGCCGGATTTTCCAATTGCGCCATTGCCGCCAAAATGGTTTCGCGAACTTTCTCCCCAGCAATTGAAACTTTGGGAAGTTGCGCGCCAATTTGAAATGGCAACCAACAATCTCGACGCCATCCAAAAAGCTTACGAACTTTTTCTCCAAAGCAATCCGTCTCACGACGCGAAACTCGCTGCTGACTACGCCATTTGGCAGGCACAGCAATCCGCGAGTTTTACCCTTCAACAAGCGCATCGGAATACCGGAGGAAGTTTTTTCCATTGGCAACCCAATGTTAACAGCACGATTCAAGCTCCTATCCCGTGGATTGATTCGGAATCCGGAATTTCTTTCCATGCCATCGCTTGCTTCCGCGCGTTTCAACTCGCGACGAATGAGTCGCTCTCCCGCCCCTTGCTCGATTTGCTTTGGCGACAAGTAATTGAAAAACCTTCCTTCGTTGCGCCCACGCTTCTCGATTTGGCTGACGGCTTGACGAATCGCGCCGATGCCGTGATCCGCGATCAAGTGCGCTGGATGCGGCAGCTTTGGGAAAACGAATCATCCACCCGCGAATGGGTTTCCTCGTTGCGCAAAGATTCTTCGCGCAAGTTTCACTCGGTAAAATGGGCTGACAGCCGATCAGGCCGGGCCCTCGCCTTGCCGACGCCGACAGAATTTTTGAATCACGAGCGCGGCAGTGGGCATGGATACACGATTCGATTTATTTCACGCCAGCTTCTGGAATACATTTTCGCCAAAGCGCTGGCGGAAAATAAATTTCTCGTGCCGGATTATGTTTTCACAACCATTGAGCTAGCCGGAGAACCGTTGCCATCCTCCGGCAAGATTACCCAAAGTCAAAATTCGCTCTTGGGCAGCGCGACGCAAAAGCTTCGCTCGATAGATTCCACGACTTTTGCGGTGCAGTTTCACCTCGCCAGTCGCGAGCGATTGCTAGCGTCCGAGCGCCGACGTGCTCGACTTTTCGGGTGGCTCATTCTCGGAACCGTACTGACCGCAGGCATTGGTTTGATCATGGCGCGACGCGCCTTTTTCCAGCAGATGCAGTTGAACGAAATGAAAAGTAATTTTGTTTCCAGTGTGTCGCACGAATTGCGCGCACCGATTGCCTCCGTGCGATTACTTGCAGAAAGTTTGGAGCGCGGGAAAATTTCCGCGCCGAAAAAGCAGAACGAATATTTCAAATTCATCGTGCAGGAATGTCGCCGACTCTCGTCTCTCATCGAAAATGTTTTGGACTTTTCACGCATTGAACAAGGTCGAAAAGAATATGAGTTCGAGCCAACGGACATCGTAAAACTCGTTCAGGAAACGGTGAAGCTGATGGAGCCTTACGCCGCCGAACGAAATGTAAATCTCACTCTAAAATTGGATGACGCTCAAAATCCTCAACCCGTTCTGGACGGCCACGCGATTCAGCAAGCGCTCGTTAATTTATTGGATAATGCCGTCAAACATTCACAGAGCAACGCAACGGTGACGATTGGCTTTGTAGCCGCGGTCTGTGACCGCAGCATTCCTGAAAATGATCAGCGGCGGTCACAGACCGCCGCTACAATCAAAATTTACGTGGAAGATTCCGGGCCGGGAATTCCTACGCACGAACACGCGAAAATTTTCGAACGCTTTTATCGGCTTGGCACGGAGTTGCGACGCGAAACCCAAGGCGTTGGAATCGGATTGAGCATCGTTAAACACATCGTCGAAGCGCACGGCGGAAAAATTTTAGTGCGAAGTGAAGTGGAAAAAGGAAGCCGATTCACGATTG
>JBKJOZ010000172.1:0-10111 GCA_046595315.1 Limisphaerales bacterium | reverse complement strand
GCTGCTCGCCACTCGCGCCGCCGGAACCGGAAAAGTTTTGTTCATGGGCAGCGACAGCGCGTGGCGTTGGCGTCGCGGAGTCGAAGATAAATTTCATTATCGCTTCTGGAGCCAGGTTGTCCGCTGGATGGCGCATCAACGGCATTTGTCCGAGAAGGAAGGCGTTCGTCTAAGTTACAGTCCTGAAACCCCGCACGTCGGCGACACCGTTTTTCTGCAAGGAACCGTTTTGGACACGGCGGGTTATCCAGCGGAGAACGAAACTGTGACCGGCAAAATCATTTCGCCGAACAATCGCAGCGAGCGATTGGAATTTTCCGCGCTCGAAGGCGGTTGGGGCGTTTTTAAATCGAGCTTCATTGCGCAAGCCGGTGGAAAATATAAAATCCAACTGGTTGCCGAGAAAAATTCACGAAGTCTGGAAACAGAAATTTTCGTGAACCAACCTTTGCGCGAAAAAATCGGACAACCCGTGAACAGCCAGATTTTGCGCGAAATCGCCGGACTCACCGGCGGCGCGAGCGTCTCTTACGAAGACCTCGAAAAAATCGTGCGGAAAATTTCTTTGCTGCCGGAACCCAAGCCAATCGAAAAACGAATTCGCCTTTGGTCGAGCCCGTGGTGGGGCGGATTAATTTTATTTCTGCTCACTCTTTATTGGATGGGGAGGAAGTTGGCGGGCATGGTATAATTGCAAAACATGGCTGAGAACGAACATTCAACGCAGGTCGCATTGCCCGAAAGTCTCCGGCAAAAGTTTGCTGCGCTTGAGCGGCGGCTTTGGCGTGTCGAAACAACGGCGGCGGTTTGTGTTGGCTTGCTTGGCGTGTTCGGTTCTTTCGCGATTTTATTTTTTTCAGATCGAGTTTTTGAAACTCCGGTGGGCCTGCGCGCCGCTCTTTTGATTGGCGCAATAGGTGTCATCGGGATGGCGGCGATGCGCTGGTCGTTTCGGTGGGTTTTTCTGCGTCGTGATTGGCGGGCGTTGTCGGTCGTGGTGCAAAGAAAATTTCGGCGGTTGGGCGATCGTTTACTGGGGATTGTGGAGTTGGCCAACGAAAGTAAGCACGACGCGAATTTCTCGCCGGAACTTTATCGGGCGGCCATTCATCAAGTCGCCGATGAAACTACGGAGTTCGATTTTTGCGAAGCGGTTGAAACGCGGATCACAAAAAAGTTAATCGCCGGAACGGTCGGCTTGGCGTTGCTGGTTTTAATTCCGTCGCTGCTGATTCCAGCGCTCGGCAAAAATGTTTTCCATCGCTGGATCGCGCCGCTGGCGATGGTTCCACGTTATACGCTGGTGCAAATCGACGGATTGTCGGAACAACTGATCGTGCCGCATGGAGAAAATTTTGATCTGCGCGCAAAAGTTGTTTATCGCTCTTTTTGGAAACCGAGCCGGGCGAGCGCAAAATTTCAAACCCAGAATTTAGTTTCGGGAAAAGTGAACGCGAATGAAGTTCGTTTTCAGATTCCCGCGCAAATTCAAAATGGAAAATTGAAGATTAAAGTGGGCGACGCGACGCGGGAAATGTCCGTTGTGCCAACCTACCGCCCTGCGTTGAAGCAAATCGCAGCGACGATTCAGCTGCCGGAATATCTTCAGACTCCGCCGACCAACCAAACCATTAACGGCGGTGTTTTGAATTTGCTGGAGGGGAGCACGTTTTCTGTGCGGGGAAAGATCAGTCGCGAAATATCTTCGGCGGAGTCTCAGAGTGGAGATGCGATAAATACTTTGAAAGTTCAAGGCGATGAATTTTCCAGCGCGGTTTTTCAGAGCGAAACGAATCTGCAATACGCTTTTAACTGGCGTGACAATCTAGGTTTGAGCAACGCGGCGCCGTGGAAACTTTCGTTGCGTTGGCAAAAAGATTTGCCCCCCGCGCCCGATTTGCCGGAGATGCCGAGTGACGTGGCGATGTTGGACACGGATGTTTTGGAAATCAAAGCGCTGGCACGCGACGATTACGGCGTGCGCGATCTCGGATTGAAATGGGATTACGCAGCGGACTCGACCCTGCCGCAAGGCAGCGCGACGACGGAAGTAAAAATCCAATCGAAGTCGCCGCACGAAAAAACTACGGAGAAAAATTTTCGATGGAGCCCCGCGATTTACCGAATTTCCGAAGGCAGTTCCGTTGAGATTCATGCGTTCGCTGGAGACTATTTGCCGGAGCGCGAGCGGGCGGAATCGCGGGTCCATCGCATCCATGTTTTGGGCAAAGAACAGCACGCGGAACTTATTCGGCAAAGGTTGGAATCGTTACTCGCGCGCGTTGAAGAAGTTGCCCGGCTTGAGGAAAAAATTAAGGCGAATACGAGCGAGATTGGCGAAAACGAAAAGTTAACTGAGCCGCAAAAAGGCGAGCGCATCGGGAAAGTGAATGAAGATCAAGAGCGCAATGCTAAAAATCTGGAACAGATGGCGCAGGAGGGAATGAAGACGCTGCAGGAAGGTTTGAAAAATCCGGTGTTCACAGAGAAAGCGTTGCAGGAATGGGCGAAGAACTTGGAGCAAATGGAGAAGTTGGGGCAGAAGGAAATGAAGTCGGCGGGAGACAGCTTGAAGTCGGCGCAAAAAAATTCTGATGCGCAATCGCGTAAAAAAGATTTGGCTGACGCGCAGAAAAAAGAAGAGGAAATTTTGGAAGCACTCGAGAAAATGCAGGGCAAAGTGAACAAGGATCTAGATGATTTGCAGGCGCTGACTTTGGCCGAACGCCTGCGAAAAGTTGGCGCGACAGAAACGGAAATTGGCGGCGAGTTGCGAAAAATTGTTCCTGAAACCATTGGATTGTTGCCTAAAGAATTGCCGGAAAAATTCAAGAAACTCGGAGCGACTCTGGCGGATCGGCAAGAGGGCGCGCACACGGAATCGCAGCAGTTGCAGAAGGAAATTAATCGGTTTTTCGAGCGAACGGAGAAGCCAAACTACGGCGAGGTGAGTAAAGAAATCGTCGAAGCAAAGACGGTTGAAGAATTAGAGCGTGTGGGCGGCTTGATTAAAGAGAACGTCGCCATGGAAGCGACAAAAAATTTGGGCGAGTGGGCGGAACGTTTTTCGAAATGGGCTGATAAATTGGAGCCGCCGAAAGAAGATTCAGATAGTGGGAGCGGCAGTGGCAAAGGCGGCGAGAAGCCGATGGACATGTCGAAAACGTTGATGGCGCTGTTGCGGTTGCGCGAAAAAGAAATCGTGTTGCGCAAACAAACGGGGTTGCTCGATGAGCAGCGCGGAGACGCGGCCCATTACAAAGAGCGGACGGAAGCGCTTCTTGGAACGCAGAAAAAAATTGGCAAAGAGTTGGGGGTGGTTGCGGGGGAAAATAAGTTGCCAATGTTGATCAAGCCTTATCAACAAACCGGTGAAGCCATGACGGAGGTGGAGTCGTTCTTAAAGAAACCGCAAACCGATCAGGCCACGCTTTCGGCTCAGGTAAAATCTGTCGATTTGATGACGGATTTGGTGAACCTGATCAATGAGCAAGCGAAGCGACAAAATCCCAAACCGAAGGAAGGGGAGGGCGAAGGTGAAAGTGCCGCTGAGCAAATGGCGTTTCTAATGCAAATGATGTCGCCACAAGGCAAACCGGGCGAGGCGATGACGATGAGTCCTTCGGGCGGCGGCAATAAATCGGGTGGAACCACTTCTCGCGTGGGTGAAAACTCCAATGGCGAAGCGTCGGGAAAAGCGGGGGAAAATCGCCGCGTGGAAAAAGCGAGCGGTGCAAGCAGCATCAGTTTGCCAGCGGAATTTCGTGAGACTTTAGAAAGTTATTTTAAAGCGGTTGAGCAGGAGCCGAACTGATGACGAAGCTTTTTATAATTTTAATCTGGATTGGATCGTTGGGCGCGAACGCGCAGGAACTTTTCACTGAAAGATCCGACAGTTCTGCCAAGGAAGTGGAGCGAATTTATCTGAAGGGATTGCAATATTTAGTGCGCAATCAAACGCCGGAAGGGAGTTGGAAAGATTTACCCTACGGCGCGGAACCGGCGGTGGTTGGTTTTTCGGTTTTGAGCATGCTGGCGCACGGCGACGATCCCAATTTAGGGCCTTACAGCGCATCGATTCGCCGAGGAGTCGATTTTATTCTGAAGCAACAGAACGAAAAAACCGGATACATCGGGAAGACGATGTATAATCACGGATTCGCGACGTTGATGTTGGCGGAAGCGTATGGCGCGGTGGACGATCCTCGACTTGGCCCGGCGTTAAAGAAAGCGGTGCAATTAATTTTGACATCACAAGCCAACAATCCCACGGGCGCATGGCGTTACGCTCCGGAAAGCAACGACGCCGATACCACCGTGAGCGGCGCGCAAATGGTTGCGCTTTTTGCCGCGCGCAATGCGGGCGTTGCGGTTCCGCAAGAGGCGATTGATAAAGGATTGAAATATTTTGAGAAAAATCAAACGCCCGACGGCGGATTTGGTTACAGCTCACCGTCCGGTCCAAACGCTGCGCGCACGGCGATTGGTTGTTTGGTGCTGGCGTTGGCGAAGGAAAAAAATTCTAAAATGTTTCAATCCGCTTTTGAGTTTCTGAAAAAAACGCCGCCTGATCAGCATTACGCGCAATATTATCTTTATTATGCGTCGCAGGCATTTTTTCAGGCGTCACCGCAGGCGTGGCAAATCTGGAACCGCAAAAACATTTCCGAGTTGAAAAGCACGCAAAACGCCGAAGGAAACTGGGATGGGCAATTTGGGACGACCTTCGCGACATCGGCGTCACTGCTTTCGCTGGCGCTGAATTATCGGTTCCTCCCGATTTACGAACGCTGATGAAGCAAAGACAACTCATCAAAAATACTGCGCCACGATTTTTTCAATCGCGATTTTTTGCCATCGGCGTTTTACTTTTCGTCACTCATTTCACGCCAGTAAAACTTTTCAGTCAGAATACCAGCGGGTCGCTTGAGCTTCTGGACGGTTCTGTTTTGCACGGGCGGCTTGGCGCGATTGATTCGGGGAAAGGATTGCGCTGGGAATATCCGGACGCAAAAACGCCGATTGATTTTAAGCCTGAAAATCTTGCGTGGGTTCATTTCGCCATCACGAACAAAGGTGAGGTGTCGGGTTCTAACACCACCTGCCAAATTCGTTTTGCGAATGGGGATGAATCTTTGGGAAAGCTGGTTGCTCTCAACGAAAACGAAGTGGAGATGCAAACCTGGTTTGGCGGGACATTGAAAACGCCGCGTTCCGCGTTGCGCTCCCTGCGATTTATACCAAATGGCTCTTTGACCGTCTATGAAGGGCCGACGAGTTTGCAGGAATGGCAGTTGGGCAAAAATCAAAATCCGCAGGCGTGGCAGTTTAGTGATGGAGCATTAATCGCCAATGCGGTTGGCACAGTGGGGCGGGATATGCATTTGCCCGCGTCAAGTCGGCTGGAATTCGACCTCGCTTGGAACGCGCCGTTCAGCCTGCTCTTTTCGTATTACACCGAGGTTTTTGACGGATTTAATTACAACAGCAGTGCCTACATGTTTTACATCAACCCAGGGAATGTTTCGTTGCAACGAATCAACGCGGGCGCAGGGTCTTCGACGTTGGGGCGCACGGAAACGATTGCCGCGATGCTCAAAAAGAAAAAAGTGCATCTGGAATTTCGCGGCAGCAAAGCGGAAAATCTTTTGGAACTATTGGTGGACGGCAAACTGGTGAGTCAATGGAAAGACAATGCTGGTTGGGTCGGGAAAGGTTCGGGAATTCTTTTTTATGCGCAAACGGATGGCGCCAACCTAAAGATCAGCAACATGAAAGTTTCCGAGTGGGACGGAAAACCGGGGGATGAAATTATGACCAACGCGCCGGCCGGCGAAGACCAACTTCACCTCGCCAATCGCGACAAAGTCTCCGGAAAAGTAATTAAACTTCGTGATGGAAAATTAAACATTCAGACGCCGGCGAGCTCTTTGGAAATTCCAACCGAACGCGTGACGCAAATTTTCTTTGGCAACCTGGCGACAAATTCAAACGCACACAGTCCTTGGGAAATTCGAGCCTTCGTGTCAGGTGGCGGACGAATTTCCTTTGCCTTGGAAAAATGGAGCGCCGAGAAAGTTTCGGGTCGAAATGAAAATCTGGGGAATATTTCACTGAGTTCGCAATCCATTCGCCACATTCAATTTAATCTGGGCAAATCGAAGGCTGATCCCGAGCTCGATGCGTCCGAAGATCCGACTTGGGAGATAAATGAACCGTAAATTTTCAC
Organism: Limisphaerales bacterium; assembly: GCA_046595315.1. Lineage (GTDB taxonomy): Bacteria > Verrucomicrobiota > Verrucomicrobiia > Limisphaerales > CANJXF01 > CANJXF01. The sequence continues at coordinate 3,882 of JBKJOZ010000172.1, read as the reverse complement.
GGAAAATTTTTATCGCGCTGCTCAGTTTCGCTATAGGCGCTACTGGATTGCGCGCGGAAACGGGTCCTGCCGCATCCAAACAGGCGCTCTTTTTTAGCAACGGCGATTTTCTATTTGGAAATCTGGATTCCATCGGGCGCGACAAATCGGTGGTGTGGCGGCGTGACGATGCGTTGGCCCCTATCGAATTTTCCGGAACAAATATCACAGAAATTAAATTTGCTTCAGGGAAGAAATCCAATCCGGCAGGCACCAATCTTTGTCGTTTGCATTTGCGCAACGGCGATTTTCTTGAGGGAGATCTGCTGCAACTCAATCGCGAAGAAATCGTTTTAGAAACTTCGTTTGCGGGGAAAATGGCGTTTCCACGAAAACGGGCGCACGCCTTGGAATCGCTGCCGCCTGAGCGCGAGCCGATTTTTGTCGGGCCGAGCGGGTTGGAAGGATGGACCATGGGCAAAGTGACGGCCGTCGCTGCGGGAGAAGCGGGGGAGTGGAAATATGCCAACGGCGCATTTTACGCGACGCATTCGGCTTCGATCGCTCGGGACATGAAATTGCCGGACATGGCGCGCATCGAATTTGACCTAGCGTGGAAGGGGATGTTGCAAACGGCCATCGCGCTTTACACAAAAAATCTGCAGCCGGTTAATCTCGCCAGTAAAGATACCGAGCCGGATTTTGGCGGATTTTACAGTCTGCAAATCAACAGTTTTATGGCGACGTTGATGCCGGTGAAAAAAAACGAGCCGTTGAAATATCTAGGCCAAATTCCAGTGCCCACTTTAAGTCAGAAGACCCGCGCGCACTTTGAAGTTCTGGTTAATAAAAAACGCGCCAACATCGTGTTGTTGGCCGACGGTATTTTGGTCAAGGAATGGATTGATGCTGATGGTTTTGCGGGGAGCGGAACCGCTATGCGTTTTGTCCAACAAGGTGGCCAAGGCTCGCTTAAGCTTAGTAATTTGCGCATCGCGGAATGGAACGGCAAAAGAGACGAAAAATCGACCAACGCGCCCTCCACGAAAGACGATCTTGCGCGGCTTTTAAATGGCGACAAAGTTTCGGGAACACTCGAATCGTTTCGCGATGGTAAAATTACAATTTCGACCGGCGGTTCAAAACTGGACGTTCCGTTAAACCGTGTAAGCGAAATTCAGTTCGCCGGAGAAAAATCGGAGGAGCCCCCCGGAATCGGGTTAAATGTTCGCGCGTTCTTCGCCGGTGGCGGGCGTATCACTTTTCGAGTTGACCATTGGGATAAATCGGTTGTTGGCGAGAGTCCAAATTTTGGCCGGGCCACGTTTCTTCCAGCGGCGTTTGAACGGGTTCAAATCAATCCCGTTTCGACGAACGATCTAACGTTGAAGAAATAAAAAAGAGCGACGCGGTTTAAAGCGTCGCTCTTTGAGGGAAATGCGATTTTATGCAGAAACGGCTTCGGTTTTTGCCGCGACTTCCGGGTGTTTTTTTAGATAATCTTCGAGGGCAGCTTTGAGCGCCTCCTCGGCGAGGACGGAGCAGTGAATTTTCACGGGAGGCAAACCACCGAGCGCATCCACAACTTCCTGGTTGGAAAAATTCATCGCTTCATCAATGGTGCGGCCTTTGATGAGTTCGGTCGCCATGCTGGAGCTGGCAATGGCCGATCCGCACCCGAAGGTTTTGAAACGCGCATCTTCGATTTTGCCGTCTTTGATTTTGATGCTGATTTTCATAATGTCGCCACAGGCCGCAGCGCCCACTTCGCCAATTCCATCGGCGTCTTTCAAATCCCCCATGTTGCGCGGGTTCATGAAATGCTCCATGACCGTTTCGTTGTATAAAGTGTAAGTATCGCTCATAAAATCTTCCTGTTCTCTAATTGGAAAAATAACTTACAACACCTGTTCGAGTAAGCAACAGCGGTTTTATCGCTTGATCTCGCTGCGCCGGTGTCGAATTTCGTAGAAAAAAACCGCGCCGGCGCTGCTGACTTTCAAAAACCGAGACGCTGGCGAAAGAAGTTGTCAGAAGTCGCCGAAGGGTTTTTTTCACCTTCGGCGACAAAATCTGTGTTGCTCGCCATGTTTCCCCTTGCCGCCCGGAGCGTTTGGTAAGGCTGAAAGGCCGTGAGTGTCTAATGAAAATTGAGACGACGTGCAGCATGATAACACTGCACCGCCCCGTTATTTCTTCGGCTGCGCTTGATTGGTCTGGTTCGGGCGAATCACTTCGATTTTAGCGCCTTTGTCCAACTCTGCTTTGGAAGGCACCTTGATGATTTCACCGCTCACCGCCTGATTCGATTCAACGGGTGGCTTGATCGCGATAGATTCAATTTCAAAAATCAACGTCGCATTTGGCGGAATGCCACCGCGTCCCGATTCTCCATACGCAAGATTTGCGGGGACGTAGATTTCCCACTTGGAACCGGTTTTCATGAGTTGAAGCGCTTCAATCCAACCTTGGATCACACCACCGCTCATCGTCACATCAAACGGTTGGTTACGCTTGTAGGAACTGTCGAATTCCGTGCCGTTGATCAAGCGACCGCGGTAATGCGTTGTGACCGTATCCGTTGATTTTGGAATTTCGCCGGTCCCGTTTGTCAGGACTTTATATTGAAGACCGCTCGCCGTGGTTTTGACGCCGGTCTTTTTCGCGTTTTCAGCGAGAAATATTTCGCCCTCTTTTTTATTTTTTTCACCTGCCACTTTGGCTTCCGCTTCGCGCTTGGCTCGAAGCGTGGTCTGCATTTCCATGATGGTTTGCCGCGCTTCTTGCTCGGTTAAACGCGTGGTTCCGCCAGCTAGAACATCTTTGATTGCCTTCGCCAAAGTGTCGGGATCCACTTCAATCGATTGTTGTTTGATGCTGGCGCCAACATTCATTCCGATGGCGTAGCTAACCTTGTCCTTGTCGAGTTTAGTCTCTTTTTTCTCCTCAACTTTTTGGACGGGAACAACCGTTTTAAGGTCTTGGGCGTTTGCTTGAAACGCCAAAACTCCGGTCGCCAAAACTGCGGTCAATATCGATTTCATTTTCATTTCCTTTTGTAAAAACGGGTCGCCTGTTGTTTAGCCCAATTCGGGCAAGCGATGCATTACCACATGGCTTGGGACGTGTCTAGAGGGGCAAAATTCGGGTGCGGCTAGATTAGTCGAACGAAATTCGTGGCAAGAGCGGAAACTTCGCTTGCAGTTTCACGATCCAAAAAAACAGCCGCATGCGCCAGTGCATCCCCCAACCGCCGTCCACTTCGCCGGCGAGCGCGGCATTCACGGCGGAGGCGAGTTGAAATTTTTCGCGCGGTTCCAAAAAAACTTCCATGAACGGCTTGGTGTAAAATTGCTCCACCATCTCCCAATAAAACCGCATCGCTTTGAAAACGCGTTTTTCGTAATTGGCAAATCGTTCCACGCCAGAATCGTTTGCCGCCAGCGTTTCGATCACTGCTTGTGCCGCGAGTTTCCCCGAATACATCGCCAGATAAACCCCAGCGGAAAAAATCGGATCCATGAAGCCAGCGGCGTCGCCGATCCGCAGCAACCTCTCTCCAACCAAGCGCTGGTTGTAATAGGAAAAATCGCTCGTGACTTGAATCGCGCCGATCAATTCCGCGTTCTGCATTCGTTCGCGCATCGGCAAACTCGACTTCCAAAATTCTTCGAAGAGTTCTGCGCCAGTTTTTTTTGCCGCCGCAAATTCTTCCTGATCCATCACGCAGCCGACGCTGACTTTTTCGGGTGAAATCGGGATCAACCAAAACCATTTATTTTCCAGTCGAACGATGATCGTGTCGCCCGCTTTCTCGCCGTCATCGACGCGCACATTTTTGAAATGCCCGAAGATCGCGAGCTTCTTCAGCGAAGGATGGATGACGCGGATTTTTTCCTGATT
>JBKJOZ010000011.1:0-19260 GCA_046595315.1 Limisphaerales bacterium | reverse complement strand
CGTCGGGTTGAAGAAAAAAGAACACCTCGAAGAAGTGACCGAGGAAAATAGCGCAGCCGAAAGCACCTGAAATTCAACCAACAGAATTTGAAAAATTCACAAAATTCAAAACCGTTCCCCAATTTTGAAAATTTTGTTACTTCTGTCTAAATTCTTGTGAACAAAGTTCTTTTGATCGATGACGAGGCGGACGTCCAATATTCCTTCCGCAGAATTTTCGAGAGCGACGCAATCCAGCTCACCACTGCCGGTAGCGGTGAGGAAGGATTGAAAATTATTCCACGTCTCAAACCGGATCTCATCATTATGGATGTTCGCATGGGCGGCATCACCGGGCTCGAAACCCTGCGACGCCTCCGCGAACTCGATTCCAAACAACTGGTCATCATGATGACCGCGTTCGGCACCACGCAGACGGCGATCGAAGCGATGAAACTGGGCGCCTACGATTATTTGCTCAAACCATTCGATGTTCCGAAGCTCAAGCAAATTGTGACCGACGCGCTCAAGGCGGCGCACGACATGAAGCAAGTCGTTTCCTACCAACCGCTCCTTGATTCCGAGGAGCACGATCTCGGAATCGTCGGACAAAGCGAGGCGATGCAGAATGTTTACAAGCTGATTGGCCAACTGGCTGCGAGCGATGCCACCGCGCTCATCACCGGTGAAAGCGGCACCGGCAAAGAATTGGTGGCGCGCGCGATTTATCACCACAGCAAACGGAGCGAACAAACTTTTCTCGCCATCAATTGCGCCGCGATCCCGGAAAATCTTCTCGAGAGCGAATTGTTCGGACACGAACGCGGCGCCTTCACGGGCGCGGCCACGCAACGCATCGGCAAATTCGAACAGTGCAATCGCGGCACCATTTTTCTCGACGAAATTGGCGATATGTCACCCGCCGCGCAGACTCGGATGCTGCGCGTCTTGCAGTCGGGCACCTTCGAACGTGTCGGGGGGAATCAATCGATCAAAGTGGATGTGCGCGTGATTGCCGCGACCAACAAACCGCTCGAACAAGCGGTGGCGGCGCGGGAATTTCGTGAAGATTTATTTTATCGGCTCAACGTCGTGCGCCTGCATCTGCCGCCCTTGCGCGACCGGCGCGAGGATATTCCGTTGCTCGCGGATTATTTTGTAAAAAAACTTGGCGGAAAAAGCGGCGCGCGCAAATCCCTTTCGCGCCAGGCGCTCGTCGCGCTGGAAAATTACGGCTGGCCAGGCAACGTGCGCGAATTGGAAAACGCCATTCAACGCGCCGCCGTCGTCGCTAAAGGAAATATTATTTTGCCCGGCGATTTGCCTCCGGAAATTTCCGGGCAAACCGGCGTCGCGCGACCCACTCCTTCCGCTTCAAATTTCCCCGAGAACAAAGGGGATTTAGCCTCTCTGTCGCGCCAATTGTTCGATTGGGCGCGAAAGGACAACAAGCTGAAATTAATTCCAGCGGTGGAACGGGAATTGATCATTCAGGCGTTGTTGGAAACACAAGGGAATCAGGTCCAAGCGGCCAAATTACTCGGCATCACGCGGGCGACGCTGCGCAAACGGGTGGAGAAATTTAAAATTACGCGGGACGTTTCTATCCAATAAATTTCTTAAACGGTTCGTTCATTTCCTTCTTAAAAACCATTTCCCCACAGGTGTTTTCCAACAAAAAACCCGCTCATTGCTGAGCGGGTTTTGGGGAGGGTTGGGCTAAATTACGGTTCCAGCACGCGCACTCGGTAAAAGCGCGTATCGGGATTTGCGGACGAATCCGTGTATTCCAAATTATCTCCGGTGCCGGTGATGTTGGTCGAAATGACGGACCACGGCGTGCCCAAGAGAGCAGGGGATGATTCGACGACGTAGGTTTTGCCGCTCACGCTCGGCCAGCGCACGGTCAAGCCGGCTTGTTTTTTAGCATCCAACAGTCGGAGGAATGAAGTGATGTTATTTGGGTCGGTGCCAGCTTTATATTCGTTGAAGTTGGAAACGCCATCGCCGTCGGCGTCGGAGCTTGCCAAGGAGAGCAGGTTGCTGGAAATGGTGCCGAAATATTTCAAACGCCATGAATCCGGGATGCCGTCGTTCTGGCTGGAAGCCGAGCGATCGGTCACCGTAAGTAAACCGTTGCACGTTTTTTGTGGGAAGACCCCCAAGCCATTGGGCGAAGCCGAGGCGTGATTAAATTGGATGGAGTAAGCGGCGTTGTTCGGTGTGCCTACAGGTAAATTAATCGTGAGAGTGCCGATGTTGTTGGTTCCATAAAGGCCAGCCGCACCGCGGTTGAGCCAGGCGGCACCATAGCTGCCAACCCCTTGGGAATCTGCAAAAGCAGGTTGGCCAAGCGGCGAAGTGAATTGAATGGACGCGACTGCGGGAGATCCATCCAAGGGTTTAATGCTAAAGTTTAACATTGTGATACGGATAGGGAGTGTTCCCTTTATTTCCGCGCGGATAGGAACCACGATCGTGCGGTTAGTTCCTGCAATCACGTCAGGAGCTACGAAGGTGACGAAAGGAGCTGCACCCGAGTTGACGTCCTGCACGTATTTGGGCGCGGCTGTTTCGGTGAAAGATTGCGGGAAAACATTGGGCACTTCCTCAGCGGCGCGAAATCCATTGGTCCAATAACGAGCAAACCATTTCAATGTCGGATCCAGTGAACGACGATAGCTGACGTAGAGGTCGTCCACATTCAGAGAACCGTCGCCCTGCGTAATGGTGTCGATGCTGGAATCGTCTGCCAAAAGGAGGGAGGTAGAAACCGTTCCGTCGGAAGAATCCATTGCGTCAAAAAAATCAGAATCAGACGGAGGCGTATTGATACGGATGGGCTTGAATTCGCCACAGGATTGGAAAACCTGGATCAGGTCGGTATTGACGATAAATCCGTCGCCAAAATCGCCTGCGTTAAACCAGCGAAAGGGGATGGTGTCACCGACGATATAGCGGCGGTTGGCAATGGATACTTGCTTCAGCGCGTTGACCGGGCGGATATTGACCGGAGTTTGCACCCCATCCTGGGTTCCAGAAGGCCGACCTAGTTCAATTTGATAAATGTCTGTCGGTTGTGCAGTGGAAGGAATAGTGAACCGATAAGCTCCTAGAAAAACTTTTCCGTTTACGCTGTTATATTGGAAATTGTGTGCTTGAGAATAGGTGACGAGGTCTTGAGCCAGGGTGTTATAAAGATTCGTGCCGCTATATCGCTCAAACCAACCGACGGTCATCAGCCGTGGAAAACTGGTCAGGATGGATGGTTCAATTGCATCGAAATATCCGGGAGGCAAATTCGTGTCGGTGGAAGGTTTTTGTAGCATGGAAAAAAACGCCGGCAGATCGGTTATATTAACAGGGCCTAAATTCGTCACCGTCACATTAAATTGAAATGCGTAAATTTTTTGAGCGGGAACCAATGACAATGTTACAGGAGCATAAAAAGATTGCCCTGCCGCGCCGATGAAATCACTCGAGGCTTCGCCGTTAGCAAAGCCGAAGTTGATGCTGTTGGTCGCCGTTGACCCGCCGCCGCCAATGGTTCCACCGCCAGTGCCAGCGCCAGTGTCGCCACCCGTTGCCACTCGTAGTAAATCCCAGCGTACTTCCGTTGTGAAGACATTGCCGTTCGTGGCCACAGTGACGCCAACCGGTTCGCGCGCATGGGCGTTGGTGCTCGTGCCGTCGAACCAACCCGGATAATAGGAGGCATTCCAAAGGTTGCTGGAAACTCCGTAAAGCGTGCTGGCCGTTCCGCTCGGCAAAACCAGACGCACTCGATGATTGTAACGATCCGCCACCACCAAATTGCCGTTGGGCGCTTTGGCGAGTTTGTGGGGTTGATAAAAACGGGCCACGGTCGGTGCGCCATCCGCAAACCCACTCGCGCCATTGGTGCTTCCGCTCAAATGGGTAATCGCGAAAGTGCTGGGATTGACCTGGCGAATGGCATTGTTGCCCGTGTCGCTGACGGCAATGTTGCCGGAGGCGAGGACGGCCACGCCCTGTGGTTGTCTAAAACCGTTCGTGATGATCTGGGCGATCGCACTGTTCGTCACCGGAATTCTTTTTAGAAAACCATTCGTCTGCGTGACGTAAATATTCCCAGCCGCATCCAGCGCGAACGCGGATGGCGCGGAAAGCACCGGATAATTCGTGGAAATCAAGTTGCCGGTGGTGCCAGCCGTTCCATATTTGCGGATGCGTCCGTCCCCTGCGGTGAGCACCAACAAATTACCACTGGCATCAATCGCTACGTCCACCGGTTTGTTCAAGCTGATGATGAAGGAGGTCGTCCGGCTGGTCGCTTTATCTCCAGCGGCCGTGACTTTGCGAATGCGGTTATTGTTGCGATCTGCCATGTAGAGATTGCCAGACGTATCCAATGCCAAACCATAAGGATCGTTGAAACGCGCTTGCGTGGTCAACCCGTCCCGGATTGCCGCAGCACCTCCACCCAGAGTCGTTACAACCACTTCACCTTGGGATGAGCCCGCGCAGAGCAGCACGCAGGCCGCAGTTAAACCGATTTGCGCGGCTAATCGTCGGGAGCGTTTTTGCCCCGCGAAAAATTGTAATTTTTGCATAAAATGTAAGTCGTTAATTGTCGTGAATTATTATTGGCTGGCCTGTTTCGGCGCATAACGGGGTTTGATGCTGTTATCCGGCTTGGTCCAGTCTGCCGGTTTGCCACTGTCCCACGGCGTCCATTCTTCGGTTGGCTTGTCTTCCATTTTACGTTTCAAAAAGGCTGCGCTGTTCGTGTGCAACTGGAAATCGTCGTTCCGAATAATGGTGGGCGTCACGAAAATAACCAAATCGCGCTGGTCACGGGCTTTCTTGTGGCTGCGGAAAGCGAGGCCGATTCCGGGCAAGTCGCCCAAGAACGGAACTTTCGTGTAGGTTTTGGAATTGAAATCCTGACGCAACCCGCCGAGCACGAGGGTGTAACCGCTCGGAATCATCGCTTGGGTCTGCAATTTTCGGCGTGAGAAAATCGGCGCGGTACTGAGGCGACCACCCAACACCGTTGATTCCGGTTCCACTTCTTTTTCGGAGATTTCAGGATGCAAATCGAGAAACACGTTGGAGGTGCCGAAAATGCGCGGCGTCACCATCAGTTTGATACCCACTTCATTTAAAATGGTGTTGCCCGGGCCGACCAAAAGGTAGTTGGGTTTAACCGTGTTGGCCTGAACCGATCCACCAGTGTTGGCACCTTGTTGTTCTTCAAAAACCGGGATATTGCGAACCACGTTGAGTTCGGTCGGAACATTTTCCAAAGTCACGGCGCGCGGCGTGGCAATCGATTCCAAATCCGCATCGGAATTTAGAAATGACAGTGCGACTTTCACTCCATCGGCATTCAGGAAAAATGTGCTGGGGTTGACGCCGCTGGCGGTGTTCGCGGTGAATCCGGGTAGATCACTTCCCAAAGCGGAATCGATCAGGGTGGTGGTCGAAGAACCTCTGCCCGGTACCGGATTGCCCGCCGGATCGGTCGTCGGCGGATTCGCGCGAGTCGAGGAACTGGACGTCGTAATTCCGTTACCAAAGGTGATGTTTTGTTTGCCCAGCGTTTCAGTCCAATCGAGTCCTTTGCTGGTGCGCGGGTTTTTGTTGATTTCTAAAAAGCGCGCTTCGATCAGGATTTGCTTGGTTTGAGTATCTAATTTTGTGATTAACGATTCCACCGCATCCAATTCTTTTTCCGTCGCGGAAATGACCAATTGACTGGTGCGGATGTCCGCGACCACTCGGCCGCGTGGAGAAATTGTGTTGGTCAAAATTGTCACCAAGTTCGTTGGGTTAGCGTAATTCAGTTGGAACACATGGGTCATTAACGGTTCCAAGGCGGCGGCATCTTTTTGCGTGATGCGAGCGATCTTCGTTTTTGGATCGCGCACGATTTGCAAATTGTAGTTTTCCAAAAGAGCGAGCAGCGCTTCCATGGCGGTGACATTTTCCCAGCGGAAAGAAACCTTCGGTGGAGCCGGAATTTTGCCCGTGGCGTCCGGTGCCGGGTTCAAAATCTTCGGATCAAACTGGAAATTGATTCCAGCCTGGCGCGCCAATGTGTTAATGGCGTTGGGCAGTTCGGCATCATCAATTTGGATGAGCGGCACCACGTCGTTGGCGCCGTCCGCCGAGACGGTCGCATTGGTGTCAGCCGTCGCCACCGGCGCGGGTGCTTCTACTGGAGCGGCTAAAGTGGTTGGAGCCGCAGGAGCCACGGCGGCCTCGGGAGCGGCTGGCGCGGCGGGGGCAGCAGCGGTGGCCGGGGTTTCCGGAGCTGCGGGTGCGGCATTGGTTTCTTTAACGACATCGGTTTGAGCCACGCTCAGTAGCGAACTGGCTAGGAGCAGGGTGGCAACGAACTGGCTAGTTTTGTTTTTCATAGGATTTGGAGTCGTGTTGGTTTTGGGGATTAATTCACAGACCTTCGCGGAGCTTTAATTCTTTTTTCTCGGGATCGCCTTCGACGGAGACAATTACGGAATCATTGCGGATTTCCCAGCAATGCACCTTGACTTGACCATTAGGGATACGCACCTGAGCGGTTTCTCCTACAGCGAGAGTTTGATTATTAATCAGTGCAAAACGGCGATTGGCGGGGCCGGAAATTCCCTTGAGCGCCAGTTGCACGATGGGGGCTACGACTGTTTCAGTGGAGGAAGGAATTCTCGCGGCGCGACGTGCTGATTTGGGAAAGAATGGATCTTTTCCGTTCTTAGCGTCGTCCTGAAAGACTGATTTTGGGATGATCACCTCAGCCGGCGCGGCGTTGGTTTCCGCAGGGGTGACAGCGGCGGCAGGGGCGGCAGCGGAGGAACAGGTGGAATTGGCAACCAGCAGAAATGCGCTTGCCATGAACGCAAAATGTTTGAAGTAATTTTTCATTTATTCCCTTTATGGACTCGTGGGTTTGATCAGCGTGACAATTTCAAATTTGAAATTCAGCTTCTCAGCTTCATCCCCGCCCTTGATGCTTGGCGACAGTTCCAAGTTCTGCACACGGACATAAGGGAAGTTGTTCTCGAAGTCAGCTAAAAACTTACCAAGATCGTGATAATGCCCTATCCCCTTCAGTGGATAAATCGCAGCTTTGTAGGGAAAGTTCGGCAAAATTCCCACGTCTCCAAGGATTTCCCTCTGAAAATCCAGAAAAGTCACTCGCCGCGTCGTGTTGAATTGATTTACAGTGTTGATAATCCAAAGATAAATATCGCCCGAGGCCATCCCGCCTTCGATGGTCTCCAACGCCTTGGTATCCACTTCCAGCTCAGCGGCGATCTCGGCCGATTTTTTTAGTAAATTCTCCGCTTTAGAGACCTTCTCCTTCATCTCCGCCGTTTTCTTTTGCACGCGGGCCAGATTCTCATACTGCTGCTGGATCACCAGATACCAGAGCCCGGCAATGACCGCGCCAGTGCCCAAAAGCACTAAAACGATTTGCTGTTTTTTGTTTTTGGAAAGATTACTCATTGCGACGGATCTCCGGGAATTGCATTTCCAACGTGAAGGTCACGAACGGCCGTGCGGGATCGCTCGGCTCATAAGACGGTTTGGACAAACTGGTCAAACGCAACGCGTCGGTTTTAAGAAGATTGGTCTGGAACGCCGGAGACTTGGCAATCGCTTCTTTAAATTTGTTATAGTTTTGGTCTACCGGATTCCAGTCCTTGGCTTCAATGGTTATCCCGATTTTCTCAACCGCCGCCGCCGGTTTGGCCGGAACCGTTTTGCTGGTATTCGTTTTTGCGGGAACGGGATCGATGAAAGTAAACGTCTGCTCCGTTTTCAATCGCACGGCCTGCACTTGATCCACGACTGCGAGTTGCAGAGCATTTAAAGTTGAGCCCAACAAAAAGCGATTGGTGGAAAGACGGTTGAGAGAGGAGAGCTTACGTTCGATCGCGGCTGATTCTTTTAAATCCTCCGTCACTGCAGCATGTTTCTTCTCGATCGAATTCCAGTGGGCCTCATGTTTTTTGAGTTCCGAATTAGCACGCATGGTCCGGGCTTGAATCACAGCGCACCAGAGGACTACCAAAGCAACGGCGACCCCCGCGCCCCACAACGATCTCTTGACCGGATCGCGCCGCCGTAATTCTTCGGCAGCTTGTGCTTCGGCCAGTAAATTGATGAGAATCGGCATAGGCTCTCGAGATTAAATTGAACCTGCGGCTGCGCCCAGGGCGACCGCCAATTGCGGAGCGATTTGCTCCAGTTCACCCATTTGCTGCGGCGGCAGGGCAATGGTGAGAAACGCTGCGGGATTCCAATTGCTGCACGCGACCATCAATTCACTTTGCAACGTTTGCACGATGAAATCCGAGCGCGCTCCACCTCCCGAGACGAAAACCTGGCTCACCGTTTTTTCCTGTTGATGTTCGAAGAAATCCATCGAGGCGCGCAACTCACGGCCCAGCGTGGAAAGAATCGGTTGCAAGCTCGATTCCACTTCCGTTGGCATCCCGACTTTGATTCCTTCCGCCTCGGCGTAACTGATGCCAAGCGCCTCAGAAAGTCCGGTCGTGATTTTATCGCCGCCAATGGCCACCACGCGGCTCAACGCCAATTCGCCTTCTGCCAAAATATTGATCGTCGTATTCTTGAAACCGATGTCCACCAGCGCGACCACTTCCTTCGTGAAACTTTCGGGGCGCGCGCGCTCAAATGCGTTGACCGGGCCCAACGCGCTCAAAGTCACTTGATCCGGAATTAGCCCCGCGACCTTGGCGGCTTTTTGCAAATCGTTTACAAATTGATTTTTTGCGCCACCCACCCAGACTCGCGCTTTCGCCGAACCTTTGCCCGGTTCCGGTTTCGCAGGTTGCTTGGGAGCGAGAATAAAACAGTCGAAAACGTGATCGGCCAATTCCTGTTGCAAATAAGTCTTGGTGTTGAACTTGAGCATCAGCCGTAATTCGGCGGCGGGCATTTGCGGCAATTCCACGTTGCGCAAGATGGAATCGGCCATTCCCACCACCAACGTCACCAGTTTCGTCTTCGGTTCTAACTGTTGAATAATGGCGCGGAGATGTTCCCCGAGCAGTTCGGGTGAGGGGGTTTTATCATAGATCGGCGCGTCTTGGATGACGTAACGAACGAGGCTGAACCCGTCGCCACTGCGTTGGAGAAAGACCGCCTTGGTGGTGCGGCTCCCCAAATCAATGGCCACGATTTGGTCACGTTTGGCCGACTTGCCGCCAAAAAATGGCCGCGTAATTTTAGATTCTTTTTGCGCTGTGTTCACCGAGTTTTATCGCAATAGCAACTAACAGGCCGAATTCTCAAATTTGCGATTTCCTTCCGCAAACGTGCGAAAGCGCCTGTAAATCCGCTGTTTTCCTGAAGAATTTTTTTGAAACACAATCGCTGTGCAAGCAGCGCGTCGGAAGCAATCTGGACATTTGCGTCTGAATTCAAATCAGGTTGTCCCATGTTTTGGCAGTAACATGAAAAAATGAGAAGAAAAATTACGAAAATTCCAAAAAGTCAACTGGCGGCTTCTTCAGCGGGCTCTTCGGCTTCCTCGGCAGCCGTTTCTTTTTCCACGGGCGATTCGGAACTGGACTCCAGTTTCATCGCGCTGACAAATAAGCCGGTGAAAAGGCCTCCGCTGAGCAATGTATTGCGAAAAAATTCCCAGGTGTGTGGCCAGCCTGGAGTGCCGACCGTCAATGCCTGGATCAATCCCGCAAGATTTTTGGGGTAGTCCGGCAGTTGCAGCCATGCGGCCGTGTTGGTGATGAAATAAAAGATAATTGCGCCGAAAATCCCGCCGCCCAACAGCTTCCACCACGACGCCCGTGCACTAAATTTTGTCCCCAGCCAAATGATCGCAGCGAACGCCACGTAATTTCCCAGCATTGAAATATGAAACGCGCTGGTGTGGAAAAAAAATAAATTAATGAGGAGATCCGTCGCGAGCAGGGCGGCTAGCGGAATCCACCACGCCATGCGTTTCGGTAAATATAACCCGGCGCAAAATGCGATCGCGTAAGCCGCGCTGAAATTTTGCGGCATCAATCCCGGCCAGCGGCTCATCGCGAAAACTACCAGCAAGATTAACGGTAAAATGATTTTTGCCTTCACCGCAAAAAGCATACGCGCCGTCCGGGTGATGACAAGTGCGGGATGTTGAAAATTGCCACTGAGAACACCGAGAAAATTACAAAAGAGTGGTTTCTTCCAATTTTTTCTCTGTGTCTTCGCGCCTCCGTGGCCAATAATCTTTTCGCGCGATGGAAAAATTATTTGAAATTCTCCATGAAGATGCCGATTTGGTCGTGGTCAACAAACCGGCGGGACTGGTTTGTCATCCCACCAAGGGCGATCAGTTTTCCAGTTTGATCAGTCGCGCGCGGCTTCATTGCGGGGAAAAATTCAGCGCGCATCTCGTCAACCGCCTTGACCGCGAAACCAGCGGCATTGTCTTGATCGCAAAAAATTCCGAAACCGCCGGTGCCCTCGGAAAAATCTGGGAGAAACGTGCCGTGCGGAAGGAATATTTAGCCATCGTCCACGGCCACGTGCTCGAAAAAACCGGCGTGATCGAGGCGTCGCTCGGCAAAGATGTGCAAAGTAACGTGGCCATAAAAGATTGCGTGCGCGCCGACGGAGCCGCCGCGCAAACGGATTTCGAATTGCTCCAACATTTTATCCGCGAAGGCGAAAATTTTTCGCTGCTCCGCGTCGTGCCGCAAACTGGACGGAAGCATCAAATTCGGATTCATCTGGCTCACCACGGTCATCCCATTGTGGGCGACAAACTTTACGGCCACGACGAAAACGCTTATCTCGCGCTGGTGCAAAATCGGTTGAGCGATGAACAAAAAAGAAAATTAATTCTCCCGAACCAAGCCTTGCACGCTGGGAGCGTCGGTTTGAATTGGCGAGGGCAGGAGTGGAATTTTCAGGTGGAACCCGAAATCGTATTTCAACAATTCGCGCAGGAATTTTTTTGCAAGTGATGGCGAATTCGAGAGATTGTTTCGCTTCCGTCCTTGGCGTGGTTGTGTAGTTTTTCTGCGTGCCAATTCCAAAAACAATGCGCGCCATGGTTTATCGCGGCATTAATGATCTTCGCATCGAAACGGTGCCGGTGCCGCGAATCAAACCCGACGAACTTTTAGTCAAAGTCGCGGTTTGCGGCGTTTGTCCCACCGACATCAAAAAAATCCAGCACGGCACCGTCGCGCCGCCACGCATCTTCGGCCATGAAACTGCCGGAACGATAGTTGAAATTGGCCGTTCTGCCCGTTTTCCCGGTGGTCGTCCGCTGAGACTCGGCGACCGTGTTGGTTTGCACCATCATGTTCCCTGTCTGAAATGCCACGTCTGTCGCCACGGCGCATTTGCTCAATGCGAAACCTACAAACGCACCGGCATCACGGCAGGCTTTGAGCCGTCGGGCGGAGGTTACGCCGAATACGTTCGCGTCATGCCTTTTGTTTTTCCCGGCATTGTGAAAATCCCGAGAAAAAATAGTTTTATCGAAGGCGCCATGCTGGAACCGGTTAACACCGTTTTGAAAGCGATCAAACGATTGAAAATTTTGCGCGGCGATTCCGTTCTCGTTGCTGGGCAGGGCCCTATCGGGTTGATGTTCACGCGTCTCCTTTCGTTGCGTGGCATTAACGTCATCGCCAGCGATCTGCTCCCGAAACGGCTCGAATTAGCGCGAGATTTTGGTGCTGCACACTTGGTGAACGCTAGTGATTCTCAATTCCGAGAAATTGTGACACGACTCAGTCGAAAAAAAATGCTCGACGCCGCCATTATCGCAGTGCCATCCAACGAAGCTGTCGAGCAGGCAGAACAATTGGTGCGCGGAGGCGGGCAAATACTTCTTTTTGCTCACACCCGCCGTGCGGCCAAATCGGAGTTCGATTTCTCCTCGATTTGTGTCGATGAAAAAGACCTCATCGGAAGCTATTCCTCTGACGTAACCCTGCAACCAGAAGTTGCGCGATTAGTATTCAGTCGAAAGCTCGACATCCAGAGATTTATAACTCACTGTTTTCCACTCGAAAAGGTCGTTTCTGCGATTGACTTAGCAGCTAAGCCCACGCTGGATTCATTGAAAATCATCGTGGAGATTGAGGGCATAAAAATACCCGGAAACGACACTTTACTTAGGAGTGAAAATCTTGCATAAAATAGCTCAAATCGTGGACGAAAAGCAGATCGAAAATTCTTAAAAAAAAATTTGACTAAGATTTCAGATTCTGTGACACTCCTTCCACACACGGAAAACGAACAAACAAATATGAGAACAAAAACACTACTATTAACAGCTATTCTGGGCGTCGCCACTGCTGCGACTTCCATGGCACAAACATTCTCGGTCAACGTCGTTGGTTATGTCAACGTGGTCTGTCCCGTTGGCTATTCAATGATTGCTAATCCGCTGAAGGCTACAAACAGCACTATTGCCAGTCTTTTCGGAACTCCGCCTCCTGGATCGTCCGTTTTCAAGTTTAATGGCGTTGGTTACGCAAGTGACAGTTTTAATGATGGGGCTTGGGACGCAGGTGGGACGATGACTCTTGTTCCAGGTGAAGGTGTATTTTTTCAAAATACTGGGACGGCTCCTTACACCAACACATTCGTGGGTGAAGTAATTTTGCAATCCACAAATTCCTTGCCACAGGGATACTCGATTAGAAGTTCGGTTCTTCCTCAAGCTGGATTATTGCAGGGTACTCTTGGTTTCCCGCCGAACGAAGGTGATAACGTCTTTTTGTTCCGGAGTGGTGGCTATGTCTCTTCCGGCTTCAATGACGGAACTTGGGACGGTGCTGGTCAACCTAATGTTAATGTGGGCGAGGCATACTTCGTTCAGAAAAGTATTACAAACAACTGGGTTCGTAATTTCACTCCATAATATTTGAAGAAAAGTTAAAAAATCAACAAACACACAATATGAAAAAATTCCTACTAGTCGCAGCGCTGAGTTTGGTTACCACGCTTGGTTTCTCTCAGGGGCAAATTAACTTCGTCAACACTAGTGCTGCCTTTTCTCCTGGGCCAGCTCGCTTGGTCACCACCAGTGGCGTTCCAGGATTTTCGGATGGTGCTGGCTTGACCGGAACCAACTATGTCGCTCAACTCTTCTTAGCGTCCGATTTTTCGAGCGTTTTGGTAGAGGCGCCTTCAGTGTTTCGTATCCCGACCACAACCCAGCCGGGGACTTGGAACGGTGGAGTGCGCAACTTCTTGAATGTTCCGGCAAATCAACCTGGACAGACGCTCAGTCTGGTCGTGCGCGTTTGGGACATTACCTTGGGTAGTACCTATGACGCAGCTAGGGCAAACGGTTCAGTATTCGGTCAATCCGCTGCATTTAGTTATTTGATTCCAGCAGCGGGAACGCCTCCAGCCGGACTTGCAATGCAGAACTTCCAAGCATTCACTGTAACGGTTCCAGAACCTACAACGATTGCTCTTGGAATTTTGGGTGCTGGATCGCTCCTTTTCCTCCGCCGCAAAAAGTAATTGCTGTTTATTTCACAAAGCCGCCCTTCACGGGCGGCTTTTTTTTGTTCTAATGCATTCTAACCGATGGGGATTTATCTTCAAATGAGAAATCCGCTGTCGAGTTCCAAATCGCACCTCTTTTCCATTTTCCTGGTTGTATTAACCGTCCTCGTCTTTCTCCCTTCTCTTAAATACCAGTTCATCAATTTTGATGATCCCGATTACGTAACGCAAAACCCATACGTCCAACTCGGATTGACGGCAAAAGGGGTAATTTGGGCATTTACTACAAATCATGCAAGCAACTGGCATCCGCTGACTTGGCTTTCTCACATGTTGGATTGGGAACTTTATGGAAAAAGCCCGATGGGCCATCGCTTTACAAACTTACTGTTTCATTGTGCCAACGCGGTTTTACTTTTTCTTTTGTTAGAAAAGCTGACTGGAGCATTTTGGAAAAGTTTGGTCGTAGCCGCAATCTTTGCGTGGCATCCCTTGCATATTGAATCAGTTGTTTGGGTTGCTGAACGAAAAGATGTTTTATCTACATTTTTCTGGCTACTCACACTGTGGGCTTACACACATTACGTCCGTGATAAAACCGGAAAGTCTTATTTTATAGCCCTTTCCCTATTTTGTTTTGGTTTATTGTCAAAGCCCATGGTTGTGACTTTGCCCTTCATTCTCATGCTTTTGGACTATTGGCCTCTGAATAGATTTAGGCTTTTAAGTACGGCGCCCACCCGGTTAAATGACTCAAGGTTAAAAATTCTTCTTTGGGAAAAAATTCCATTTCTCATTTTAACCGTTCTCGCCTCTTTGATTACCTTTCTTGCGCAAAAAAAGGGGGGGGCGGTGACTTCAGTAGGAGATTTCTCAATTAGTGATCGTATTACGAATGCCGCCGTTTCTTACCTTCGATATATTGGAAAAATAATTTGGCCGACGGATTTGGCGATTTTTTATCCGCATCCACCTTCATGGCCAATCGGAAAAGTTTTTTTGGCGAGTTCGGTTTTGGTTTCTGTGTCGCTCTACGCGGTTTTAGCGAAACGAAAACATCCTTATTTCGCAATTGGTTGGTTTTGGTTTTTGGGAGTTCTTGTTCCGGTCATTGGGTTGGTGCAGGTAGGTGGGCAATCAATGGCGGATCGTTATTCTTATATTCCGCTAATCGGATTGTTGATAATCATCGTTTGGGGACTCGATGATTTTTTACGCGCGTTGAAATTTCCATCGTTATTGAAATGGTTTTTTGCATTTATCTCTTTAGGAGCATGCATTGTTGCAACTGAATTTCAACTGAGGCATTGGAAGAACAGTGTCACACTCTTTGAACATGCTCTGGCGGTCACGCGAGATAATGTGTCTGCTCAATTTAGCTTGGGAAACGCGTTAATTGATGGAGGCAACTTTAATTCTGGGATGGAGCACCTTCGCGAAGCAATGCGTCTTGATCCACGATTCGCTGAAGTACACGGAAAAATTGGTTTTGCCTTAGCTGGAATCGGAAAAACCCGAGACGCGGTGGGTGAGTATCGAGAAGCCTTGCGTTTGAAGCCAAATTTGGCAGAAGCGCTCAATAATTTAACTTGGATTCTGGCAACTGCGCCGGATCTCGAGATTCGTGATGGCGTTGAAGCTGTTCGATTGGGTGAACGTGCCTGTGCACTGACGCTGAATCAACAACCCGTTATGCTAGGAACATTAGCCGCGGCCTATGCCGAAGCGGGTCGCTATAATGATGCAATTGTTACTGCCAGAAAGGCAGAGCAGGTGGCATTAGACTTGGGGTTGGTTCATGTAGCAGAATTAAATCAGAAATTAATCGAATTGTACAAGAAGAGGGAACCATATCGCGACCTGTCGAATTCCCCGAAGGGATGATGAGTTGACAGGAAAAGACTCATGAATAGCATGAAATGAACGGACGGCGCGTTCGTCTATCAGTTAGGACACGGCCCTCTCAAGGCTGAAAGACGGGTGCGATTCCCGTACGCGCTACCAAACCTGCATGATTCAATTTCAAATTATTTTTAATCCTACCAGCGCCGGTGAACTCGCAAAGATGCCGCGCGAACTTCAGTTGAATATTCTGGGTGATTTTCGGGGGTTGCCTCAGAAAATCATGAGTGTGGATTTAGAACGCTTCGGCAAGTTGGAGCGCACGGGTAAAACCTTGCATCGGTTTCGTCTTGGGGATTATCGGGTTTATTTCGAGCGGCACGAACTGGGAATTGTTGTTCATCGCATTTTACATCGGAATACGCTGAAGGATTTTTTATTCCGCTCCAGCCTGCCTACGGGTGAGGACGAAGCACTGCAAAGCAATCCAAAATTCTGGGAAATGATCGAGTCTTCGCGCTCGGAAACTCAAGTAAAGTAGTTCGAAACTATATCACTGGACGTCGCCGCCCAATTCGACATTCCAATAGGCCAAATCGAGGAAGTGTTTCCAGCTCTCGTGATGATTCAGACCTAGGTTGACTTGCACAAATGGCCGCCATTTCGGTCGTTTCGGTTTGCGCACCAGATGCAATCCAGCCTCCTGCGGCGTATGATTTGCTTTGCGGGTGTTGCAGGGGATACAGGAGCAAACAATGTTTTCCCAAGTCGTCGGGCCGCCACGATCGCGGGGAACGACGTGATCTAAATTGAGATCCTTGCGTTCAAAAATTTCACCGCAGTATTGGCAGGTGTTTCGGTCCCGCTCGAAAATATTGTGACGGGTAAATTTCACTTCTTTCTTGGGTAGCCGATCAAACATCACCAGCAAAATGACACGCGGCACCCGAATGCGGAATGAAATGGTGTGAATACTTTCCGGGTGCGGCTCCTGCCGTGAAAAATCTTGCCACTGGCTGAAATTAAAAGTTTGAAACGCGCCCTCGTCGCTAGTTAAAACCACATTAGCGTGACCTTCAAACAATAGCGTGAGAGCTCGGCGCGCGGTGCAGATGTTGACCGCCTGCCAAAGTCGATTCAAAACCAGAACATGTTGGTTGAGGAACGAGGTCATACCTTTCGACTGCCGGCGAAAATTATCAACTGTTCCGTGCAGTGTCAACGCGCGCAACGGTTCCGCACATTCGCACTTTCGATGGTAATCATTGCCAAAAATAGATTCAGCTCGTTACATTTCGCCCCTATGAAATGGATGTTGCTTTTGCTTTTGTCAGTCTCACTGGTGCACGCGGAGGGGCCCGACCAGGAATATATTCGCATCTATAATTTGATCATCCACGCGGACTCGATGACTGAAAAAGGCGAAACGCGCGCCGCAGCAGAACAATATCGCGAAGCTGAGACGGCCCTAAAAAAATTGAATTCCATTTATCCGCAATGGAACGAAGTGGTCGTGAAATTTCGCTTGGATTATCTCGCGCAAAAATTGGAATCCTCCCCTCAATTTCTGACCAAAACAAATGCCATCCCATCCATTCCAGTTACGGAGACAAATGCTGCCTTGCCAGCCAACGCTTTGAGTGAAGAAATTCGCCGCCTGCAATCCGACAAAACATTGTTGGAAGCAAAATTGAAGGAGGCGCTTTCCGTCCGTTCCAATTCAGCTAACTCAAATGATCTCGCCAAAGTGGAGGAGAAAATGACTGCGCTGGAAAAGGAGAGAGATTTGCTCAAAGTGTCTCTAGAACAAGAATCGGTCGCAAAAAAAGCAGGTGAACAGGAGGCGATCCAGACAAAACGATTGCAAGAGCTCGAACTTCAACGAGATGAATTACAGCAAAAATTGGCCGCCGCATCCTCGGATAAAAAATCTGAAATAAAATCCGGGCCCAACGACAAAGAATTAGAAAAACTGCGCGCGCGTCTCGACGTTTTGGAAGCGCGGCCCGACCCTTATACCGCTGAAGAATTGGCTCTCTTCAAAAAACCTTCGCAGCAGGTCGCCCCAGTCGAAGCGAAACCAGTTAAGAAAAGCAGGGAGTTGCCCGCCGGTGCGGGAGCTTTGGTGGCGCAGGCGGAACGCGCCTTCGCGGCACGTCGTTTTGATGAGGCCGAGAAGAAATATCTGGAAGTGCTGCGCCAGGATGAAAACAACGTTTACATCCTTGGCAACCTCGCTGCGACTCAATTGGAAATGGATAACGTCGCGGAATCGGAAAAAAACATTAAACGCGCCCTGGAAGTTGATCCAGAAGATGGCTTTAGCCTGACCTTGCTGGGGATGGTGAAATTTCGTCAGAACAAATTTGATGAAGCTTTGGATGTCTTGAGCCGATCGGCCCAAATCAATCCGAACAATCCGGAAACTCAAAATTATCTTGGCATTACGCTGAGCCAAAAAGGTCAGCGCGTGGCGGCGGAAGCAGCTTTGCGCAAAGCCATCAAAATTCAGCCAAACTATGGCGGCGCTCACCACAATCTTGCGGTGATTTACGCGACTCAAAAACCGCCGTTTTTTGAACTGGCCCGCTGGCATTACGAAAAAGCCTTGGCGCTCAATCATCCGAAAAATCGCGATTTAGAAAAAATTCTGGCGGGCGATAAGTGACCCAATCCGGCATTTGTTGCCTGCGGTGAGTTGAGTTAAATTTTCGCCATATGCTTCGGCAATTCATTGACGAGATCACGATTAAAACTCGCGGACGCGGCTTTTACGAATTCACCGATGAAGCCGCCTCGCTGGTCGCCAAAGGAATTTTCCAAACCGGTCTCGCCACTTTTCATCTTCGACACACTTCCGCCTCGCTCGTCATTCAGGAAAACGCAGACCCGGAAGTTCGGCGTGATTTTGAACGTTTTTTTTCGAAACTGGTTCCTGATGGCGACCCGATTTTTCGCCACACTTGCGAGGGTGAAGACGACATGCCCGCCCACATCCGCACGGCATTGACGGCGGTGAATCTCAGCATTCCAATTGCGAACGGAAAACTTACCCTTGGCACGTGGCAGGGAATTTATCTTTGGGAACACCGACTTGAACCGTACACGCGTTGCGTCACGGTCCATCTGCTCGGGGAATAAACTGGCGAACGTTGAAAAGCAGTGGCAGTTTCGCTCGTGAGAAAAACGATGCAAAACCACCGCCATCAAACCAAAAATTTCCTCGTCGTCGCGTCGATTTGCCTGACTACTTTGGCGGGCCGAACCGAAACAAACGTGAGCCGGTTTGGATTCACCGGGCCGGAAATTTTTCCGATTGATAATCAAATCGGTCTTTTGCACGTGGCTGATTTAAATGGCGACAAGCGTCCTGATTTGATTTTGGTGAACAATTCGCGCTCGAAAATAAATCTGCTCTACAATCAAACCGGCCAGACGAATTCCGCGCGCCGCGATGAAGTGAAACGCGAATTCAATGAACTCCCTCCCGATTCACGTTTCCGGATAGATTCCATTGCCTCTGAGAAAAGAATTTCCGCGTTGGTGGTCGCCGATTTGAACAGCGACAAACGGCCCGACCTCGCCTACTACGGCGACCCAACGGAATTGGTGGTGCAGTACAATCAAGGCACCAATGGCTGGAGCGCGCCGAAGCGTTGGCCGATCGAAGTGGGGCAGCTCGGGCCCAACGCGCTGGTTTCCGGCGACTTGAACGGCGACGGACGTCCCGACCTCGTGTTGCTGGGCGACAGCGAGATTTATCTTCTGCCGCAAAACGAAGACAAGTCGTTGGGCGAGCCGGAGAAAATTCCATTCACCGACGTTGTCAAAGCGATTCAGGTTTTGGACATCGACGGCGATGGTCGCGAAGATTTGTTGCTCGTCAATTGGGACAGTCCAAACCCATTTCGTTTTCGCCTGCAAAATTCCGAGGGCCAGCTT
>JBKJOZ010000376.1:0-5808 GCA_046595315.1 Limisphaerales bacterium | reverse complement strand
CGGCAAATTATTGAGCCAACTTGCGCCAGCGAATGTTGATCGCATCCACGTCACCTACGGCGGAAATGCACGCGAATTGCCGAACATTGATCCGATCACGCGCTCGATTTTACTCGGCTTCATGCAGGCAGCGGCGATCAAAGATGTGAACAACGTGAATGTGCGCGCGGCGGCGGCGGCGGCGGGAATTACGGTTGAAGAAAAAAAATCGGACGAGCCTGTCACGTTCAACGAATGGCTGCACGTCGCGGTTCACGCGGGCAAAGAAAAAGTTTCTGCGGGCGGAACATTTTTTGGTTCGCCGAACAACCCACGCATCGTCCGGCTCTTCAGCCAGCCCACGGAATTTCTGCCGAGCGGTGTTGTTTTTCTGATGAACAACAAAGATCGTCCCGGCATTGTCGGCTACATCGGAACGCTCATGGCGAAGCATAACGTGAACATCGCGAGCATGAATTTGAGCCGTGACGCGGTTGGCGGCGAAGCGATGACGGTTTTAAATCTCGACAGCGTCCCGCCTACTTCTTTATTGGACGAAATTAAAAAAGACCCTGACATTAGCAATGTTCGCGTCGTGAAATTGTAATTCTCTGAAATAAATTTAATGAAAAATATGACCAAAAATATGCGCTGCGTCGCGCTCTTCACCGTTGTGGCACTTTCCTCAACCCTGCAAGCGCAAACCAAATCCGCTCCAGCCGTCAAGAAAACTGACGCTCTCTTCGCGAACCCGGTCGTGGCCAAGGGTAAAACTTTTGAGATCAAACAGCGCGATATTGAAGACGCGTTCATCGATTACAAAGCCAACATGGCTTCCCGCGGGCAAACCATTCCGGAGGATCAACGCCCAACGATTGAATCGAATCTTTTACAACGCCTCGTCATCACCCGAGTTTTGGTGGGCATCGCCAATGACGCCGACAAAGCCAAAGCCAAAGAATCCACAGACAAACTGGTTGCAGAAGCGAAAAAACAATTTCCGACCGAGGAAGGATTTTTGAAGCAATTGAAGATGACCGGCATGTCGCCCGAACAATTTCGCACGCGTGCTTACGAACAAACGCTTTGCGAAATTGTGGTGGAGCGCGATGTGAAATCGAAAATCAAAATCAGCGACGAACAAGCCAGGAAATTTTATGATGAAAACCCAGCGCGCTTCGAGCGTCCCGAAACCGTCCGCGCGGCGCATATTTTAATTTCCACAGTGGACAAAGCCTCCCAGCAACCGATCTCGGCCGATAAGAAAAAAGAGAAAGAAAAGTTGGCCAAAGATGTGAAGGCGCGCGCGGAAAAAGGAGAAGATTTCGCGAAACTGGCCAAAGAATTTTCAGAAGATCCGGGCTCAAAAGATAAAGGCGGCGAATACACGTTTGCCCGCGGCGAAATGGTGCCCGAATTTGAAACGGCGGCCTTCTCGCTCAAGACCAATCAGGTCAGTGCTGTCGTTGAGACGCGCTATGGCTATCACGTCATCAAGACGCTCCAGAAAATTGCGCCGGAGAAAATCGACTTCGCGAAAGTTTTGCCGGATTTGAAGGAAGGGTTAGCCCAGCAAGAAGCTCAAAAAGTTTTGCCGGATTATTTTGCGAAAATTAAAAAAGAAGCGGGCGTAGAAATCGTGGGCCAAACCAAAACGGAAAAGCCTGCTGCGAAGTAAGTGGGGGCGCGGTTGCCCCTATTTGATGCCCATCGTCATCAGCATTGCCTGATGCATCATCTTGAGGTTGAAAACGGATACGACTCATTCGTATCTGCGTCCCAAATCTGAGTGTAATCCGCAATCTTCTCGGCATAAAACCGGCCGAGCAACTCGCCGGCCGTAAATGGCCCCTCTGATTTTTCTGCCGATTGGAGGTAATATCTGGGGCTCACAAATTCCCTCCCCTTAATATTTTTTTGAAAACTTTTTCCGCGATTCGTCTTCCGCAGGCGCTTTGGCGGCTTCCGGCGCAGGCCCAGGCCCGTCGGGGATCGCGGGTTCCTCCGGTTGAGCGGGTTCACCGGAGGTTGCAATCGGTTTTTGTTCGGGCGGCGTGGCGCCTTTTCCGTTGATCGCTTCGACAAATGCCATGCGCAAGCCGGTGAGGCTTTGTTTCAAAAGTCCTTCTTCGCGCTTGTCGAGATTGCCTTTGGTTTTCACTTCGATCATTTCTAATTGATCGATAAAAAATTTGGCGCTTTCTAAATCCTGAATGATTTCACCGGTTTCGGGATGCGGCACGCGGCCGAGGAACATGAACGCCATGTTCGTCTGTTGAATGACGAGGTTCGCAAACATCGCGGAGATAATTTCTTCGCGGCTGGCGTTGGCCATGGGATCGACGGCGGAATCGTTGGTGCTCATTTCGGGTTATCTTTTCTGTGCTGCTTGATTTCCGCCATCAAAAAATGAATCAGATGTTTGAGGCGCGGCTCGACATCAACGGTTTCGAGAATGGTTTGTCGTTCGACGGCGCCCGGCAGCAATGCGCATGAAACTAAATCGGCGACTTGATCGGCGTCGTGCAGTTTGTCGAGGTAACTGACGATTTCTTTGATGGTCATTGTCGCAGATTTTTTTTTGCCGGATTTGCCGGCCAGCGGAAAGGGGAATGGAACTCCCAGCCCGATTCGTTCGGTAACCAGATCGCGGACTTTGGCGAGCAACGCGTCGATCATCACGTTGTCGGTCGGCGCGGCTTGCAGCGGGCGAATGCGCTGCACACGATACGGTTTGTAACGAACGGTTTCCGCCAGCTCCACGCGCGTCATTCCTTGTAAAATTAAATGCGATGTGCCGTCCGGATTATCGACTGCGACCCGAATCAGCCCGAGACCAGCCACCACCGAAGGACTTTCGCGCACGCAATTCGGCTTCTGCATCGCGACGATAAACATGCGGTCTGAACTCAGCGCCGCAGCCAACATTTTGCGGTAGCGCGGTTCGAAAATGTGTAAAGGCAACAGTGCTTGCGGAAAAAGTGTGGCGTTGGGCAACGTCATCACGGCCACCTCTTGCGGGATTTCCATGAACATAATGTAAGCGCGTGCGTCTATAATTCAAGATGCGGTTAGAAGCTTGCCAAAAACGGTGGTTCCCGCATCCTTCAAAACTATGAAAGGCAGACTCGCACTCGTCATTTTAATCTTAATTTGCATCGGTCTCGGAATTGGTTTGCTTGTGCGCCACAAGCAGGCAACCCGCGAACACGTGGAGGCAACCGAGAAAATAATCAGTTACTCCAATATCGTCGTGCAGACGCAGAGCAAAGTGGACGAACTCAACAGCGTCAACAAAGCCTTGGAAAACAATCTGACGGGTCGCACCCATGAATTGGAAAATGTTTCCAACAACTTCGTGAACGTCTCCGCGACGCTCGCCAAAACTCAGGCTGAAGCCAAGGCTGCCGCCGAAGCCGCCGCTGCCGAAATGGCCAAACGCGATGCGAAAATTTCCGAACTCCAGGGCCAAAACGATGAAATGACCAAGCGGATGCTCGAGTTGAACACTTCGCTCGGAAATCTGGAAAAACAGATTGCCGCCACGGAAAAAAAATTGGCGACCTCCGAAGGCGACCGCGAATTTCTCCTGCGCGAACTGAAACGGTTGCAATCTGAAAAAGCGGAATTGGAAAAGCAATTTAACGATTTGGCCGTTCTTCGCGAACAGGTCAGCAAGCTCAAAGATGAACTTTCCTTGGCGCGACGGATCGAATGGATTCGCCGTGGCATCTACGGAGCCGCCGCGCAAAAAGGTGCGGAAGGCTTGATCAAGCCGACGCAACCACCTGCGCCCGGCACCAACGTCAATCTTAACGTGGAGTTGCAGCAAAGCGGCGGCGTAAAAGTTCAGTCCAGCACGAACAAGGTCGCCGCGCCCGTTGCGCCTGCACCGCCGAAATGATCCAACCTAATCTGCTCACCGATTCGCATGGCCGGGTCATGCGAGACCTGCGGGTGAGCGTGACCGACCGTTGCAATTTCCGTTGCATGTACTGCCTGCCGGAAACGGAGGCAGCGCTGAATTTTTATCGCGGTCGTTGGGCAAATCTTTCAAATCCGACGCCGATCACACGGCAATGGCAGTCGTCGGAAAAAATTCTGACATTCGAGGAAATTGAACGCCTCGTACGCATCGCCGTGGACTTGGGAATTCAAAAAGTTCGGCTGACCGGCGGCGAACCGTTGTTGCGTCAACAAATTGAAATCCTCGTTGAAAAACTGGCGCGCATTCCCGGCATCACCGATTTAGCCATGACCACGAACGGTTTTCTTTTTCCAAAAAAAGGAAAGGCGTTGCGCGATGCTGGATTGAAGCGAATTAGTTTTAGCATGGATTCGCTGGATCCGGAAAATTTCAAAAAAATTACGGGCCGCGATGGTCTCGGCGAGGTTTTGGAGAGTCTGGAATTAGCAAAGGCGCTTGGGTTGAATCCGGTGAAAGTCAACGCCGTCATCATCCGCGGAATCAACGATCACGAGATCGAATCGCTCGCTGAATTTGCGCAGACCAAAAACATTTCGTTTCGTTTCATCGAATTCATGCCGCTGGATTCCGGCCGCGCCTGGCAAAAAGATTTGGTGGTTCCGGCCAAGGAAATTCTACAACGGCTGCAAGCGCGTTTTTCTCTGAAGCCGATTCAGTCTGAGAACAAATCGGAAACGGCGAAACGCTGGGCTTTTCCCGACGGACGTGGCGAAATTGGAATGATTGCGCCGGTCAGCGAACCGTTTTGCGGCCATTGCAATCGCATTCGATTGATGGCGGATGGAAAAATTCGCACGTGTCTTTTCAGCGCGGCGGAACACGATTTTCGCGCGACGCTTCGCAATGGTTCGGATGACGAATCGCTTCGCAACCAATTGCAGGAAGTGGTCTGGCAAAAAGAAGATCGTCACCACATCGGCGAACCTGAGTTCGTTCCACCGCAACGTTCCATGAGTTGCATCGGCGGATAAAATTTTAAGACTTATGCCAACCTACGAATATCTCTGCTCCAAATGTGGTCATCAGTTTGAAAAGCATCAATCCATGTCGTCGGACCCGTTGACCATTTGCCCCAAGGAACTTTGCGGTCAGAAAAAATGGGGCAAAGGAAAAATCAAAAAGCTGATTGGTGCGGGAGCCGGATTGATTTTTAAAGGGAGCGGTTTTTACATCACCGATTACCGGAGCGATAAATATAAAGCCGCCGCCAAAAAAGATTCAGCGGGAGGCGAAACGAAAGCAGCTTCGACCGAGAGCAAGCCTGCGAAAACTGAATCCAGCGCGCCGAAAACTCCCAGCAAACCCGCCAAAGATTAATTCGGCACGATCCGGTAAAAACGAGACGGCGTGGCCTGCGTGGGGGCGCTACTATTTTGTCCCGTGTCAAAAATCCAAAACGGGCTGTTCGAGAGATTTGAAATCGACTGCACGAGTTGCCAAGGCCCCGCTAAATTTTCTGAAGATTCCAAGCGCCAGGCTGAACCCAATGAGCCGGAAATTTCCAAATCAACACTCGTGACATTGTAACGAAGGGCGCTGATCCGCGCCGTGCCTGACGTCGCTGCGGCGATTCCTTTCAATGACAAATCAAAGGCGACGTCGTCCCAACTCGTTTGCCAGGTGTTGTTGAGCATCGCAGAAATTAAATTTGTGCCGGGCTTCAACAGGCTCACAAACGGCGCGAGATCAAAATATTTAATCTGATTGCCTGTGCTGCTGACGGTTTCAATTCCCGAGGTGATTAGTTCCGTCCCGTTCAGGAAAATCTTCAGCGGATAAACCACGCCGCCGTAGTCGTCAGTGGCCGTCGCTGCCAGCAAAAATTCTTGGAGGTTTGTCTG